>NZ_PSWB01000017.1:0-77950 GCF_002931865.1 Rathayibacter sp. AY1C7
GGGGCGGGCGGGGCGGCGGCCTGCGCGGGGTGGGCAGGGATCGCGGGCACCTCGGAGCCGATCGAGCCGGCTCCGGCCTGGACGGTGATGATCGCGGTGCCGACGTCGACCGTCTGGCCCTCGTCGACGAGCACGTCGACCACGGTGCCGCTGAACGGCGAGGGGAGCTCGACGAGCGACTTGGCGGTCTCGATCTCGACGAGGACCTGGTTGACGGCCACCTCGTCGCCGACCTTGACCTTCCAGGCCACGATCTCGGCCTCGGTGAGGCCCTCGCCGACGTCGGGGAGGAGGAACTGCTCTGTCATCGGGGGGACTCCTGTGGGCTCGTGCGGGCGGATGTCGCGCGCGTCAGTACGCGAGCGAGCGGTCGACGGCCTCGAGCACGCGGTCGACGTCGGGGAGGAAGAGCTTCTCGACCTTGGCGGGCGGGAAGGGCGTGTCGAAGCCGGCGACCCGGAGGACCGGCGCCTCCAGCGAGAAGAAGGCGCGCTCGGTGACGGTCGCCGCGATCTCGGAGCCGAGGCTCACGTTCGCGGACGCCTCCTGCGCGACGACGAGCCGGCCGGTCCTGCGGACCGACGCGAGCAGCGGCTCCCAGTCGATCGGGGAGAGCGAGCGCAGGTCGACGACCTCGACGCTCGTGCCCTCCTCGCCCGCGAGCTCGGCGGCCTGGAGGAGGACGGCGACCATCGGGCCCCAGCCGACCAGCGTGACCTCGGTGCCCGGGCGGACGACGCGGCTGGCGTGCAGCGGCGCGGCGGAACCGCTGAGGTCGACGTCGCCCTTGGGCCAGTAGCGGCTCTTGGGCTCGAAGAACATGACGGGGTCGTCCGAGGCGATGGCCTCCTGGATCATCCAGTAGGCGTCGTTGGGAGTCGACGGGCTGACCGCGCGCAGGCCCGCGGTGTGCGCGAAGTACGCCTCGTTGCTCTCCTGGTGGTGCTCGACCGCTCCGATGTGCCCGCCGTAGGGCACGCGGATGACGACGGGCATGGTGATCGCGCCCTCGTGGCGATTGGTCATCTTGGCCAGCTGCGAGGTGATCTGGTCGAACGCCGGGTAGATGAACCCGTCGAACTGGATCTCGCAGACCGGGCGGAAGCCGCGCATCGCGAGCCCGATCGCAGTGCCGACGATGCCGGACTCGGCGAGCGGCGTGTCGAGCACGCGCTTCGCCCCGAACTCGGCGTGCAGGCCCTCGGTGATGCGGAAGACGCCGCCCAGGGGGCCGATGTCCTCGCCCATCAGGAGGACGCGGTCGTCCTGCGTCATCGCTCGGCGGAGGCCGGCGTTGAGCGCCTTGGCCATGGACATGGACTCGAGCTGCGACCCGGTGAGGGGCGGCTGCGCGGCCGTCGTGCTGGTGTCGATCGTCATCACTCGCCTCCGAACGATTCTTCGTAGCGCTGCAGCCACGCCTTCTGCTCCTCGACGAGCACGTGCGGCTCCGAGTAGACGTGGTCGAACATGACGCCCGTGGGTGGGACCTCGAGGGCGAGGAGGCGGCGGCGGATGTCGGACGCGAAGTCCTTCGCCTCCTCGTCGACCTCGTCGAAGAAGGACTGCTCCACGCCCTCGCTCCGCAGGAACGCGGCGAAGCGGGTGATCGGATCCTTCGCGACCCACGAGGCGAGCTCGTCGTCGGTGCGGTACTTCGTCGGGTCGTCGCTCGAGGTGTGCGCGCCGATCCGGTAGGTCAGCGCCTCGATGAACTGGGGACCGCCGCCGGAGCGCGCGTCCTGCAGGTGCTTGGCGGTGACCGCGTAGCTCGCGAGCACGTCGTTGCCGTCGATCTGCACGCCGGGGATGCCGAAGCCGGAGGAGCGGAGGTAGAGGGGGCTGCGCGACTGCGTGGCCACGGGGACCGAGATCGCGTAGTGGTTGTTCTGGAGGAAGAAGACCTCGGGAGCCTGGTAGCTCGCGGCGAAGACCATCGCCTCGCTGACGTCGCCCTGGCTGGAGGCGCCGTCGCCGAAGTAGACGACGACGGCCGCGTCCTTCTCGGGGTCGCCCGTGCCGGTCGCTCCGTCGAGGGTGAGGCCCATCGCGTAGCCGGTCGCGTGCAGGGCCTGCGAGCCGAGCACCAGCGTGTAGAGGTGGAAGTTCCCGTTGGTCGGGTCGGTCGGGTCCCAGCCGCCGTGCGTCGTGCCGCGCAGGAGCGCGAGGACGCCGAGCAGGTCGATGCCGCGGATCTTGCCGACGACGTGCTCGCGGTAGGAGGGGAACACGTGGTCCTGCGGGCGCATCGCGAACGCGGAGCCGACCTGCGCCGCCTCCTGGCCGTGGCTCGGGACCCACAGTCCGAGCTGGCCCTGGCGCTGCAGGTTCGCGGCCTCGGTGTCGAAGCGGCGGACCACCGCCATCTCGCGGTAGAAGGAGCGGTGCTGCGCCTCGTCCACCCCGTCGAGGTAGGAGGCGTACTGCTCGGCCGCGGGGGTCGGCGAGAACCGCCCGTCCGCGGAGAGGAACTGGACAGTCGGCGACTCCGTGCTGGTGGCTACCACCCGACTAACCTATCCGTCTCGCGGGGTGGCCCTCGGGGAGGGAAGCCACAATCTCGGCCGCCGCGCTGAGGAGCTTGTCGACAGAGCGCGCCTCGCCGACGGAGACTCGGATCCCCTCCGGCGGGAACGCGCGGACCACGACCCCGGCGCGCTCGAAGACCTCGGCGGCCCGCGCCGTGTCCTCGCGGGTGTCGAACCAGAGGAAGTTCGCCTGCGACTCCGGGATCGTCCAGCCCTGGTCGAGCAGCGCCCGCCAGAGGTCGTCGCGGAGGCGGGTGATGCGGTGGACGCGCTCGAGGAGCTCCTCGCGGTGCTCGAGGGAGGCGACCGCCGCGGTCTCGGCGAACCGGGTGACCGAGAGCGGGATGGCGGTGGAGCGGGCGGCGTCGAGGATCCGCGCGTGGCCGATCGCGTAGCCGACGCGGAGGCCGGCGAGGCCGTACGCCTTGGAGAAGGTGCGGGCGATCACGAGGTTCGGGTAGCGGCCGAGCAGGCGGGTGCCGTCCACGGCCCGCTCGTCGTCGACGAACTCGGCGTACGCCTCGTCGAGGAGCACGAGGACGTCTCCCGGGACGCGCTCGAGGAGCGCCTCGACGTCGTCGGCGGTGGCGACGGTGCCGGTGGGGTTGTTGGGGCTGCAGACGATCAGCAGGCGGGTGCGCTCGGTGACGGCCTGCGCCATGGCGTCGAGGTCGTGGGTGTCGTCGGCGCGGAGCGGCACGCGCACGCTGGTGGCGCCCGCGGTCGTGACGAGCGAGGGGTACGCCTCGAACGAGCGCCAGGCGTAGACGACCTCGTCGCCCGGGCCCGCCGCCGCGGTGATGAGCTGGGCGATGACCGCGACGGAGCCGGCTCCGACGATCACCTCCTCGATCGGGACGCCGTACTCCGCGGCGAGCGCTGTGCGCAGGACGGTCGCCGCCGCGTCCGGGTACCGGTTGAAGTCGTCCACCTCGCGGACCCGCGCGAGCACGGAGGGCAGCGGGTCGAACGGGTTCTCGTTGGAGGAGAGCTTGAAGGCGTCGGCGGCGGCCGCGCGGCCCTGCTTGTAGGCGGGGAGCGCCAGGATCTCGGGGCGGAGGCGGACGGGAGGCTCCTGCTGGTCGGTCACCCGCCCCATGCTAGGCGGCGCGGCGGCGGGCGCCTCGCCGTTCCGCGCGCGCCGTCCCCCGCCCTCGACGGGTGTGCGCCGGGCCCCCTTCCCACCGGTCGAGTGCCGTGGGTGCGGCCCGGAGGTGCGGCCGACCCGGGTCTCGGATGCGCGAACCGCCCCACTGACCGGCGCCCACGGCGGCCGTCCCCCGATTAGGGTGCAGTGATGCGGAGTCGAGGGCGAGCCGAGCGGCGCGGGGGTGCGCGCCCGCTCCTCCGGGGCGCCACGGCCGCGATCGCCCTGCTCGTCGCCGCCGGCGCGCTCACCGGATGCACGCCCTCCGCGGAGGGCACACAGGCGACCCCGACTCTCCGGGAGACGTCCATCGACGTCGCCGCTCCCCCGGCCTACACTGCCGCGCGCGAGGCCGGCCTCGCGCTGCGGGACGACTCGCTCGCGCTCCTCACCGCGACCGACGGCACCGTCGCGGGCGCGGCCCGCACCGATCTGCTGGTGGCGATCGGATCCCTGAACGCAGCGCTCGAGGGAGTCTCGGCCGACGCCATCATCACCGCGACGACCGCGGCCGGGGAGCAGCGGACGGCGCTGGCCGAGCGCGTGCTCGGCCTCGCCACGTCGACCCTCGCCTCCGGTCGCGGATCGACGTCCCGGCGGGCGGTGCTGACCGACGCGGTCGAGCAGCTCCGGAGCGCCCTCGCCTCGGGAGCCGCGGTCGCTCCGCTGGCCGTCGCCGTGATCGAGGCGCGCGAGCCGCTGGTCCCGGAGCCGGGCAGCGGATTCGCTCCTCCTCCGCGCCCCGCGCCTCCCGCCGCTCCCCGGCCGACCACGGCGCCCGCGCCCACCCAGGAGCCGACGCCCGATCCCCCGGCTCCGGAGCCGGCTCCCGCGCCCGCTCCCGAGCCGACCGTGGCCCCGCAGCCGACGGCCGAGCCCCTGCCGCAGCCCGAGCCCACCGCGGTGCTCCCTCCGCGGACCTGCGCCGACGACCCCCGCCTCTGCACTCCTGCGCCCGAGCCGACCATCGGCGGGCCCCTCACCTGAGCCCCGGCTCGCGGCCCGCCCCGCCTGCGGGGATAGTGGAGGCATGAGCAGACTCCTCCTCGGCCTCCTGACCAACGCCGTCGCGATCTGGCTCACGACCCTGGTCGTGGCGGGCGTGCGCGTGGACCCGTACGAGGAGGGCCCCGCCGCGGCGGTCCTCACGTACCTGCTGGTGGCGGTGATCTTCGGCGTCGTCAACGCCGTCGTCGGCGGAGTGGTGCGGGTGGTCGCGTTCCCCCTGTACGTGCTGACGCTCGGCCTGGTCTCGTTCCTCGTCAACGGCCTCCTGCTGCTCCTGACCGCCTGGATCAGCGGCCTCTTCGGCTTCGGCCTCGTCGTGGACGGCTTCTGGTGGGGCGTGCTCGGCGCCCTCGTGCTCGCCCTGGTGAACTGGTTCATCGGCCTCCTCCTGCGCCCCTTCCTCCGCCGCCGTCAGGGCTGACACCGCGGGCTCGGCAGTCAGCATCGGCCACGCCGCCGCCGCCCGGGAGGCGTCGCGCGCCATCGGTGGACGGCGGCCGCGATCGGCCTGCTGTGGAGGAGCCGCGGTGCGCCATGATGGGCGGGTGACCCCCGACTCCCCTGCGCCCTCGGCCTTCGCCGTGTGCTTCGTCTGCACCGGCAACATCTGCCGGTCGCCGATGGCCGAGGTGGTGCTGCGCTCCCTGGCGGAGCAGGCGGGGCTCGGCTCCGCGATCGAGATCAGCTCGGCCGGCACCGGCGAGTGGCACCTCGGCGAGCACGCCGACAGCCGCGCCCTCGCGGCGCTGGAGCGGCACGGCTTCGACGGGGGCCGCCACCGCGCCCAGCTCTTCGACCCGTCCCGCTTCGCCGAGTTCGACCTGGTCGTCGCGCTCGACCACGGGCACGAGCGCGCGCTGCGCTCCTGGGCGCGCACCGAGGTCGACCGGCAGAAGATCCGCCGCCTGCTCGACTTCGAGCCCGGCCTCTCCCCGCAGGGCGACGTCCCCGACCCCTACTATTCCGATGCGGCGGCGTTCGACTCGGTGCTCGCGCTCATCGAGCGCGCCTGCCGGGCCCTCTTCGCCCAGATCGAACCAGGACTGCGCGGCAACCGCTCGGTCCGCCCCGACTCCACCGACGCGCGCGCCGCCCTCGCGCAGGACACCTGAGAACCGGAAGGCACCACCGCATGACCTCGCTCCCCACCCAGCCGCTGAGCCCTCTCGACGGCCGCTACAGCGGTGCCGTCTCGTCGCTCGGCGAGTACCTCTCGGAGGCGGGGCTGAACCGCGCGCGGGTGCACGTCGAGGTCGAGTGGCTGCTGGCGCTGACCGACCGCCGCCTCTTCGGCTCCGAGCCCGTCGACGCGGCGACCGCCGAGGAGCTGCGCCGCCGCGCCCGCGACTTCGGCCAGCCCGAGATCGACGAGCTGGCCGCCCTCGAGGCCCGCACCCGCCACGACGTGAAGGCCGTGGAGTACCTCGTCCGCCAGTGGCTCGAGGAGCTGGGACTGCAGCGCATCGCCGAGCTCACCCACTTCGCCGCCACCAGCGAGGACATCAACAACCTCTCCTACGCGATCGTGGTCCGCCAGGCCGTCGGCGAGATCTGGCTGCCGAAGCTGCGCTCGGTCGTCGCGTCGCTCCGGGATCTGGCCGTCCGCTACCGCGACGAGTCGATGCTCAGCCGCACCCACGGCCAGCCCGCGACCCCGACCACGATGGGCAAGGAGTTCGCCGTCTACGCGTACCGGCTCGAGCGGGTCGTCGCGCAGATCGAGGCGACGGAGTACCTGGGCAAGTTCAGCGGAGCGACGGGCACGTTCGCCGCGCACCTCGCCGCCGACCCCGGCACCGACTGGCCCGCCCTCGCGGAGGAGTTCGTCACCTCCCTCGGCCTCGTCTTCAACCCGCTGACCACCCAGATCGAGTCGCACGACTGGCAGGCCGAGCTCTACGGCAGGGCCGCGCACGCGAACCGCATCCTGCACAACATCTGCACCGACGTCTGGACCTACATCTCGCTCGGCTACTTCCGGCAGATCCCCCAGGCCGGGGCGACCGGCTCGTCCACGATGCCGCACAAGATCAACCCGATCCGCTTCGAGAACGCCGAGGCGAACCTCGAGCTCTCCAGCGCCCTGCTCGACTCGCTCGCGCAGACCCTGGTCACCTCGCGCCTCCAGCGCGACCTCACCGACTCGACCACGCAGCGCAACATCGGCGTCGCGTTCGGCCACTCCCTCCTCGCCCTCGACAACATCGCCCGCGGCCTGCTCGAGATCGACCTCGACCCGACCGCCCTCGCCGCCGACCTCGACGGCAACTGGGAGGTGCTGGCCGAGGCGATCCAGACGGTGATCCGCGCAGAGGTGGCGGCCGGCCGCTCCTCGATCACCGACCCGTACGCGCTGCTGAAGGACCTGACCCGCGGCAAGCGCCTCGGTGCCGACGACCTCGCCGTCTTCGTGCAGGGTCTCGACATCGGCGACGCGGCGAAGGAGCGCCTGCTGGCGCTGACGCCGGGCGGCTACACGGGCCTCGCCTCGTCGCTGGTCGACCGCCTGAGCTGATCCGCCGGGCAGCGAGCGCGCGGGTGCCGCCGTCCTCGAGAGCGAGCACTCCGACTCCTGCGTGCTCGCGGCGGCGCGGTCGACGGCGGCGCGATGTCGGGGGTCGCACCTAGCGTCGGCGGCATGTCAGCGTGCGCGATCGGAGGGTGCGCCTCCTCGGCCGAGACGGGCGCCCCCCTCGCGCTCTGCGCGGCGCACCTCGAGCTCGCGCACGACTGGGTCGCCCGCGAGGACGGCGTGATCGACGCCCTGCCCTCGCCGTGCGCGGCGTGCGGGTCCCGCCTGGGCGTCCGGCTCCCCTCCGCCTGGCTCTGCGCCGCCTGCGAGTGGCGGCTCGGCGATGCTCCCGACGGCGAGCTCCCGCCGCCCCGGGTCGACGTCGTCTACTACATCCGCTTCGGCGAGCGGATCAAGATCGGCACCAGCGGCAATCCCCGGCAGCGCCTCCACCGGCTCCGGCACGAGGAGCTCCTCGCGTTCGAGCGCGGCGGGCGAGCACTCGAGCAGCACCGGCACGCCCAGTTCGCCGACGAGCGCCTGGAGCGCACCGAGTGGTTCGCGCGCAGCCCCGCGCTCGACGCCCACATCGAGACCGTGCGCGCCGGGGAGCCCGACCCCTGGGCCCTGCACCGCCGCTGGCGCAGCGAGGCGCTGGCCCTGCGGCTCTGACGCGTCGGCTGCGAGCGGGCGGCTGCGACTCGACCGCTCCGACTCGCCGGCTCCCACTCGACGGTTCCCGCTCGCCGGCACTGCATCCACGGGTCCCGCTCCGCCGAGCCGGACACCGGGACGGAGCGCCGGGGAGGGCGCGCCGGGGACGGGTCCCCCGAGGACCGTCCCGCAGCCGCCGCACGACGCGCTCAGCGCCCCCAGGCGTCGACGAGCAGCGGACCACGGACATCGCGGAGCCGGTCGACCAGACGGTCCGCCAGCGCGGCCGTGACTCCCGTGGCGACCAGGTCGTGGGGGCCGAGCGGCAGCAGCTTCCCCGTGCGGATGCGCACCACCTCCCACCCGGCGGAGCGGAGCGCGCGGTCCTTCCGCCGGTCGGCCTCCTCGCGGTGCCCGACGTGCTCGAGTCCGTGACGGCCGGTGGAGTCGTACTCGATCGCGACGCGCAGCTCGCCGAGCACCAGGTCGGGCCACGCCTCGCAGTGCTCGAAGAACGGCCGCTTCAGACGGACCGCCGTGTGCGCCGGGTCGAAGACGAGCCGCTCGGCGAGGAGAGCCCGGAGCCGCGCCTCGACGGCGGAGGCGGGAGGAGGCGCGCACCGGCTCGCGAAGGGCTCGCCGACGGGGAGGTCCGGCGTCTTCGGGCACACGCGGGCGGGCCGGGCTCGGGAGCGCGCCGGGCGGGCGGCGGGGCCGGCGGACGGGACCGCGGCCGGAACGGCGGAGGCGGCGGTACGAGGGGCGGGCGGGAGCGCGGCCCGAGCGGCGGCAGCTGGAGGGGTGGATCGAGCGGACGGAGGAGTCGACGACGCGGCGCGCGCGGATCCGCTCGGGTCGGCGGGTGACGCGGACCCGCGGCCGGTGGGTGACACGGACGTCGGGAGCCCTCGCGCGATCACGGCGGGTGGCGCCAGGAGGACGAAGGAGTCGTCGTCGGGGGCGGCCGTCGGCGCGAGCACCTCGGCGAGCCGGCCGCCGATCATCGGCGCGGCCCTGGGCAGGCGCGGCGAGGCGAGCTCGGCGCAGTCGGGGCACCAGGAGGAGCGGCGCCGCTCCCGGCCGGGACGGTGGCGTTGCTCCTCGGGGGTGGCGACGAAGACATGCCCGGCGTCGCAGAGCCAGCACAGGTACACGTCGGCCGCGGGCGGGATCTGGCTGAGCACGATGCCCTCGTTGTACTCGGGCCGGTACTGCCGCACCAGGACGGGGTAGGACGCCCACGCCTCCCGGTAGGTGCCGACCGCGTAGGGGACGTCGGCGCCGCGCGAGAACCGCCGCCGCTGCCACCACCGCCCGATCGCCTCCGCCACCCTCCGCACGCTACGCGCGACCACCGACGCGGAAGCGGCGCCCGCATGCGCAGGCGGGATCTCGAGACGCCCTCCGGGCTGCTCCATCAGCATGCGCGGCGGAAGGGACTATCCGCCCGCGCGGCGTGCTCCCGGCCGACTGGGAGCGGCGGAGCCGTCCCTCGCCTAGTGTGCGGAGTCCTGCTCGTCGATGTCCGCGATCTCGGCCTCGTCCGGCTTGAAGGTCAGCGAGAACATGGCGATCGCGACGAGCACGACGATGAAGGCGACGCCGAACGAGATGAGCGCGACGACCGGCTCGCGGGTCGAGAGCATGACGACCAGGCCGACGAAGGCCGCCATCACCGCGGAGAAGCCGATGAGCTCGAGCGGGCGCAGGCGGTCCTTACGGGTCGGCTGGAACGTGCGGGGCGTGAACTCGCCGGGGTCGCGCGCCGGGGCGGCGTCGGCCGCCGAGGCGCGGTCGGCGGGAGAGGCGGGGTCGGGCTGCTGGCCTTCGGCGGTCATCGGTCTCCTCCGGAGGTCGGTGTCGTGGGGGCGACGGGATCGTGTCCGGTGGCTGCGTCGGCGCCGGCGGCCCATTTGAGCGAGAACGCCGCGATGGCGAGGAACACGGCGACCATCACGGCGTAGGCGCCGAGGAGGCCGACGGTGACGACGGGGTGGGGCGGGAGGAGTCCGAAGGCGGCGCCGAGCAGCATCGTGCCGACACCGACGATCACGGAGTCGCGGGCGGCGAGGCCCTGACCGCGGCGGCCGCTCGAGAACTCGAGGAAGCCGGAGAGCAGCGCCCAGCCGGCGACGAGGGCGACGAAGGAGAGCAGGTTGGCGACCGGGAGCGCGACGAGCGCCGCGACTCCGGCGACCAGGGTGAGCACCGCGGAGCCGAGGGCGAGCGGGCGGGCCCGGCCGCTCCAGCTGCGGAGCCCGAGGGCGAGCGAGACGGCGCCGGTCGCGATCGCGAAGCCGCCGAAGACGGCGAGGCCGAAGGCGGGCCCGTGGTCGGGCGAGAAGGTGACGACGCAGCCGGCGACCGCCGCGATCACGGCGCGCGCGAGGGGCAGGGTCCACAGGCGGCGGTCGGAGTCGGCGGCGATGGCCACGGTCGAGCCTCTCTGGGATGGAGGGAGAAGGCGTCCGGGAGCGGACGGCTGGGCGCGCGACGGCACGGCGACGCGGACTCCAGCGATTTTACGCTCCCGCGGCTCCGCCCAGGCCCGGAGCGGGGCCCGGGGCGCGATCCGGGGCGAAGTCGCAGGCGGCTCAGCCGAGCCAGACCTCCTCGACCCGCGGGAACACGGCGTCGGCGGAGAAGCGCTCGCGGAAGCGCGCCCCGGCCTTCTCGACGACCTCGGCACGGGCGTCCTCGTCGGTGATGAGCTCGGTCAGCGCGGCGGCGAGGCCCTCCACGTCTCCGGGCGCGACCACGCGGCCGCAGCCGTCGCCGAGGACCTCGGGGATGCCGCCGACCGCGGTCGAGACGACGGCGGCGTCGCGGGCGAGGGCTTCGAGGATGAAGATCGGCATCGCCTCGTCGCGCGAGGGCAGGACGGCGATGGACGCCTCGTCGAGCAGGGCGAGCAGGCGGGCGTTCTCGAGCGAGCCGAGGAACTCGATCCCCGGGACGCCGCGGTCGACGACCTCCGGCTCGCGGATCGGACCGGCGACCAGCAGGCGCCAGCCCTCCTTGCCCTCGACCTGCGCCCACGCCTTCTGCAGCACGTCGACGCCCTTGCGGTGGCTGACGACGCCGCCGAAGACGACGGTGCGGGTCTTCTCGCGCGGGGTGCCCTGCTCGAGCGCGTTGGGCACGAGGTGCACGCGCTCGGCGGGGACGTAGCGGCGGCAGATCGCCGAGGTCTCCTCCGAGAGCGAGATGATCTCGTCCGCGCTGCGCAGCACGTCCTTCACCAGGCGCGGGTGCGCGGCGGTGAAGGCGGCGAACTCACTGCCGTGCAGGTGGGCGACCGTGCGCAGTCCGAGACGGTGCGCGAGGCGGAGGAGGGACCCCTCGCGGAGGAACGAGCCGCGCTCCGAGAGGTGGACGACGATCACGGCGCCGGGCTCCCGGCGCGCGATCGCGACGATGCGGGCGGCGGCGCCGGCGGCCAGGCGGGCCGCGGCGACGTGCTCGCCCGGAGCGGTCCGGGAGGAGATCACCCGGACGTCCGAGCGCTCGAACGGCCAGCGGAGGTACCCGTTGACGACCTGCGTCATGCCTCCGGGGACCTCTCCGCTGCGGCCGACGTGGTACACCCGCGTCTTCGGGCCGGCAGGGGCTGCCGCGGCGGCCGGGCGGCTGCGGGGCGGCACGGCGAGCAGCGCCTGGATGTCGTCGCGGACGCCGCGGAGGCGCCCGCGGGCGACGAGCAGCTTCTCGAGCAGCTCGCTCCGGCGGGCGACGACGGCGGAGAAGGTCTCGACGCCGGCGGCCGGGGTCGTCCGGGACATGTCGACCGTGACGTCGTGGATCCCGATGGTCTCGAAGTGGCGCGAGGCCTTCGTCGATCCGTCCATCTGCAGGCTCACCGGGGCCGCGCCCTCGGTGAACGCCATGATGATCACGTGCAGCCGGTCGCTCATCGCGACGCGGGCCGTGCGGTAGAGCTCGCGCAGCAGGATCTCGTGCTCGTCGTGGGTGTGCGCCGGATCCCAGTCGAGGATGTCCGCGTCGAGGTCGGCGGCGAGACGGCGGGAGCGCTCGGCGTCGACGGCGACCTGCGTGACCACGACGATGTCGAGGTCCTCGCGCTCGGCGAAGCCCTTGATCGCGGCCAGCCACTCCTGCTCGGGATAGGGGCGGGCGTCCACCTCGTGGTCCTCGCGGAGGGAGAGGACCAGAACGCGCCGCTCCTCGTCGGGCTGCGCGGCGAACGCGGTCAGCTCCGCGTCGCTCGAGCCCTCGCCGTAGCCGAGGTCGGGCATGGCGGCGCCGACGCGCATGTAGCCAGCCGTCTTGTCGTCGCGCCAGCGGGTGTAGCTCGAGAGCGCCATCGAGGGCCACATGATCGCGCGGGGCAGCGGGGCGAAGTTGCGGGTGCCCACGCCGGCGCGGATCACGCGGCCGCCGCCGAGGCGCACCAGGGCGATGCCCGGGAGCATCACGAGGTGCTCCTTCATCCCGATCAGGGTCAGCTGGATCTCTCCTGGCTTGAACACCGAGTTCGCCCGGCCGGCGAGGGCCTCGCGAGCGAGCGCCGCGTACCAGCGCAGGAGCGAGCGGTACACCGTGTCGTCCGGGCCCAGGCGCAGGCCGTCGTCGTAGCCCCACGGCGAGTGGCCCACGTAGACGTGGAGCGGACCCGACTCGCGGAGCCAGTCGAGGAGCTGGCGACGCAGGATGATGTCGCCGATGTTCTCGTACTGGCCGCGGCCGACGGCGAAGATCGATCGGGCAGGTGTCACGGGCGGGCCTTTCGGAGGGGTTCGCGTGGGGGTGACCGGTGCGGAGCGGGGAGCGTCGCGGGTCTCCCCGGTCGATCCTCCTGCCGCGCTGCCGTCGTGGGCCGGGCCGGCCGGGCTCCGCAGGAGCGGGCTCGGGGCCGATGGCGCCCCGGGCAGACTAGCGCAGGCGGGCTCGGCGGCTCGAGGAGGAGTGCTCGCGTCAACAGCCGTTGGTGACCAGGAAGGCCTTGAGGAACGCGCCCGTCTGGTAGACGTACTGGTTCACCAGGTAGTCCAGGCCCATCGGCTCCCCCGAGGGCACCATCGAGAGCTCGCCGGAGTAGCAGCGCTCGATGATCATCTCGGCGCGCACGAGGTGGGAGGCGTTGGTGATCACGATGACGTGGTCCCAGCCGTACTGCTCGGCCATGTCGCGCAGCTGCCGGGCCTCTCCCTGGGTCGTGAGCGGGTCGGCGGAGTAGCAGAGGACGTCGCCGCCGGGCTCGTTGCACTTCTTGTACTTCTTGGCCTCGTAGGGAGCGTTCATCTCGCCGGGGCCGACCGAGAGCACCATCGTGTCCGTCGCTCCGGAGGTGATGATCCGGCGGGCGAACTCGACGCGCGCCCTCGTGGACGGGCCGAGCACGAAGACCGCGTCCGCCTGCTCGGGGATCGGGTCGATCGGGGGCGTGACGTAGAGCGGGATCCCGGCGCCGAAGAGGGCGAGCACCACGAGGGGGACGAGCAGGAGCCGTCCGATCACGGTGCGAGCGCGGCTCCGGTGGCGTCTCGGGCGCTCCCGGGACGGCGGGGTGGACGGGCGGTCGCCGGTCGCGGTCGTGGCCGTGTCCATCGCGTCCTCCCTCTCGTCGGGACCGCCGCTCGCCCGCGGCGGGTGATCCGCGACGCGGGTGCGACGGCGATCACCAGTGGAGAGCCCATCATCGCAGTGTTTCGGCGCGGGGTCGGCCCGGTGAACGCCCGGTCAATTCTCTCGCCCAGCGGCCCGGCCCGGGGCCGTGTCCAGAGTCGCCGGATAGGGTCGCCGTTCCTCGACCGAGCAGCACTCCCCCCCGTCCACTCCGCGGACGGGCATCCCCGGAGTCCCCTCCCGATCCGACGTCCGCCCTCCGATCCGTCGTCGACAGCGCGTGTGACCGTTCCGTGTACACGCACGCGCGGCGGTTCGCCAGTCCTTCAGCGGAATCGCTGATACAAGCCCGACCACCACGCCCGAATGGGGCACTACAACCTGAATCCGTCTCATCCAGCCACCAGTCGCAAGGCCCGTCTATAGCGTCGGGAGGACCAGCACCACCCCCTTGAGCAGCCCCCTCGAACCGCCCCCGACGCCCCCTCGAAGACCCGGAGCCGATCGTGAATCCTCAGACGACGCCAGACCCGACCCGCCCTCGCCGACGACGCGCACGCCTCTCCCTCACCACCGCTCTGATCGCCGCTCTCGGCATCCTGGTCGCCCCCCTCACGGCGCCCGCCGCCTCCGCGGCCACTCTCGACCCGGGCGCCGGGCAGAGCACGCGGATCCAGGAGACGAACTCCTCGCTGACCTACAGCGGCTCGTGGCGCACGATGACGGGCGGCGACAGCGGCGGCGGGATCAAGTTCCTCAACAGCACCGGCTCCGTCTCGTTCAGCTTCCGCGGCACCGGCTTCAGCTGGGTCAGCCGCACCACCGCCTCCGCCGGCATCGCCACCGTCACGGTCGACGGCGCGAGCACCTCGGTCGACCGGTACACGAAGACCACGGCGTACCAGGTCCCGGTGTTCACGAAGAAGGACCTCGCCGACACCGTCCACACGGTCAAGATCGCCTGGAGCGGCACGGCCAACAGCTCCGCGAGCGACAAGAACCTCGTCATCGACGCGTTCGACATCACCCGCGCGACTCCCGCCACCGAGGAGCCGACCGACGAGACCGGCGGCGGCGAGGACGACGGCCCCGTGCTCGACCCCTCCGGAGCGACCAGCCTCCTCGTGCAGGAGACCGACCCCGCGCTTCAGTACACCGGCTCGTGGAGATCGATGGCGGGCGGCGACAGCGGCGGCGGGATGAAGTACCTGACCTCCGCCGGATCGGTGAAGTTCACCTTCGTCGGCACGTCGTGGCGCTGGATCAGCCGGAAGACCTCCTCCTCCGGCATCGCCGCGGTCTCGGTCGACGGCGGACCCGTCACCAAGGTCGACCGCTACAGCTCGACCGCGCAGTACCAGGTGCCGGTCTACGAGACGACCGACCTCGCCGAGGGCACGCACACCGTGACCATCTCCTACACGGGGACGAAGAACTCCCAGTCGACCGACAAGAACCTGATCATCGACGCGTTCGTCCTCGCCGAGGACGGCCTCGCGACCGACGCCGTGGAGCTCTCCCCCCTGACCGACGGCTACACCGTCGCCTGGGACGCGCCCTTCAGCTCCCGGGTCGTCTCGTACGACGTGCACCGCTCGAACGAGGACGGCTCCGGCGACACGGTCGTCGGCACCGTCGCCGACCCGGTGCGCCAGTACCGCGACGAGACCGCCGAGGCGGGACGCGCCTACACGTACACCGTCACGGCGACCGACGACGCCGGCCGCGACTCGCGGCTGAAGGAGTCGGCCACCACCACGGCCGACCTCCTCGCCTCCCGCGCCTCGCTGCTCGCGGCCTTCGACTGCCCCGCCGCCACCAAGACGGTGTCGACCTCGGCGCAGCTCGTCACGGCCCTGACCAACCCCTCCTCCGGCGACGTCATTCGCCTGGCCGACGGCGTCTACACCGGCAAGTTCGCCCTCCGCGGCACCGCCGCCCAGCCCGGGTCGATCTGGATCTGCGGCTCGCCCAACGCGGTCCTCACCTCCGGATCCACCTCGAGCGGCACCGCGCTCATCCTGAACACGGTGAGCGACGTGCACCTCGTGGGCTTCTCGGTCCGCAGCTCCTTCCAGGGCATCCAGGTGCTCGCCAGCAAGGGCGTCCAGATGGCCGGCCTGACGGTGAGCGAGATCGGCTACGAGGCGGTCCACTTCCGCAGCCAGACCACCGACTCCCTGATCGTCGGCAGCACCATCCGCCGCACCGGCCTCGTCTCCGCCAAGTACGGCGAGGGCGTCTACGTCGGCACCTCCGACCGCAACTGGTGCGAGTACAACAGCTGCAACCCTGACCGCACGGCCCGCATCGCGGTCGTGGACAACGCGATCAGCGACACCGGCGCCGAGCCGATCGAGGCCAAGGAGGGCACCCTCGACGGCGACATCATCGGGAACACGGTCCTCGGCGGATCGCGGCTCGCCTCGGACGTCGTCTCGCTGATCCTGGTCTCGGGCAACAGCTGGCTGGCCGCGGGCAACTCCGCCGCGGGCACCACCACCTACGGCTACCAGGTGATCACCCGCGCCGACGGCTCGGGCAACGACAACACCATCAGCGGCAACCTCGCGCTGAAGACCAGCAACGCGGTGGTCTACCTCCACCAGCCGTCCAACTGGTCCACCAGCGGCAACACGCTGAGCTGCTCCAACTCCGGGAAGGACCTGATCGGGAACGTGGCCTGCACGCCGTGACCTGACCCGCTCCCCGCGCGCAGAACCGCCGCCGTCGTCCCCTCGACGGCGGCGGTTCTGCGTGTGCCCGCCTCCCGCCGACCACGCGCGAGTCGGCGGAGTCGCGCGCCAGTACGGCGACTTCTGCGGACTCGCGGGGTGAGCGGGCTCCCGGGAGCCGGTGAGGCACCTGGTCCGGCCACGGCGGGCGCTGGAGAGGGCTGGACGGGCCGGGCAGGTCCCGGGGAGTCGAGCGGGCCCGGACGGCGACGCCGCCTCCTGTCGAGTCCGCGGAAGTGGGCGGAGTCGCGCGCGAGTACTGCGACTTGTGGGGGCTCGCGGGGTGAGCGGGCTCCCGGGAGCCGGTGAGGCACGTGATCAGGCCACGGCGGGCGCTGGAGACGCTGAGGAAGGACGGACGGGTGGGCCAGGCCCCGGAGAGCCCGCGGGCCCGGACGGTGACGCCGCCTCCTGCCGAGTCCGCGGAGGTGGGCGGAGTCGTGCGCGAGTACCGCGAGTTCTGCGGGCTCTCGGAGTGAGCGGGCTCGCGGAGGGGTGGAGGGGGCTGGAGTGCCGGCCAGGCGTCGGAGGGGCCGGCTGGGCCCGGAGAGAGGGCAAGCCGGGGCCCCGCCGGGCACCGCGCAGTCCCCGGACGCGGAAGAGCGCACCGCGGCCGGGGCCGGGGTGCGCTCTTCCGCAGCGTGCGAGGACGCGATCAGACGATCGCGGGGGCCTTCTGCAGCTTGTGGCGGGCCAGGACGACCGCGCCGACCACGGGGGTGCCGGCGGTCTCGATCCAGTGCACGTCGGCGGCGGCCTGGGGCGAGTCGACCTTGCCCTCGATCAGGACGAGGACGGCTCCGTCGGCCACGCCGCGGAAGGTCGGCGACTGCTCGGTCGCGCCGAGGGTGCCGGTGACGATCAGGACGATGTCGTAGACCTTCTCGAGCTCCTCGACCAGCGCGCGGAGGGCGTCGGTCGGCATCGGCGTGCCGGCCTGGGCGCCGCCCGCGGGGAGCAGGTCGACGCGGTCGGTCGAGCGCTTGATGATCGCGTCGTCGAGCGAGGCGGCTCCGGCGAGCACCTCGCGCAGGCCCGGGCGTCCGCCCGAGGCGGAAGCGAGAGCCGAGCCCTCGGCGGTGCCGTCCACGATCACGACGGACGAGCCGAGCACGGCCAGCGCCTTGGCGAGCAGCACCGCGCTGGCGGTGTGCGGGGTCTTCTCGGACGCCGGGGCGATCGCGAAGGAGGAGTACGAGCGGGTGCGCGCGATGGCGGAGAGCTCGAACGCCACGGCCGAGTAGCGGGCCGGGATCTCGGTCGAGTTCAGCATCTCGTCGAGCTTGGTGGCCTTGACCGGGACGATGCCCAGCAGCGGCCGGTCGATCGCGGAGCGGACGTCGTCGCCGCTGCGGAGGCGGCGGTCGAGGGCGGTCATCACGATCGCCACTCCCACGCCGACCACGGCGCCGCCGAGGATGCCGAGCGCGAGCAGGACGAGGATGCCACCGGTGACCGGCAGCTCCGGCGGGAGCGCCTGGCTGAGCACCTGGAGCTGGATCTGCGGGACGGCGACGCCGTTCGTGGTGGTCGTCGGGTCGGCCCCCTTCACGGCCGCGTCGAGCTGGGCGGCGACCGCGTTCGCGATGACCGCGGCCTGCTCGGGCGAGGGGTCGGTGGCCGAGATCGTGATGACCACGGACTCCGGCTCGGCGAGGACGGTCACGCGCTTGGCGAAGTCCTCGATGGGCTCGTCGATGCCGAGGCCGTCGATGACGCCCTGCAGGACGGTGTCCGAGGTGCCGAGGGCGACGGAGGTGACCGTGGCCTGGGAGGCGGCGCTGTTGGCCGCGACCCGGTCCGCGGTCGAGAGGACCCCGGACGAGGAGACCGCGACGTACACGCGTGCGTCCGCCTTGTACTGCGGGAGGAGGACGGCGTTGAGTACCAGGGCCGCCACGGCGCCGAGCAGAGCGAAGGCGACGATGTAGACCCACCTCCGGCCGATGCCGGCGAACAGTCCGTTCAAGGTCATGGTGTGTGGTGTCCCTTTCGTCGACTGCACCGGAGTGCAGGGGGTCTGACTGTAGCGTCGTGATGTGTCGTCCGCGTTGCGCGGAACCGGCCGCGAGGTTTCGCGCGGGAGCGGTGGATCAGAGGTGGGCCTGCAGGAAGGCGAGGATCGCCTTCTTGTTGTTCGGGGTGTTGTTCTGGAGCCCGTGGTGGCCGGAGCCGTCCACGCCGACCTCGGACGCCACTCCGGCGTCCTGCAGGGCGACCTGCATCGCGTCGGCCTGCTCGACCGGGACGAGCTCGTCCTCGGAGGTCAGCCAGATCTGCGGGGCGTCCGTGGAGTCGACCGAGGTGATCGGCGACGCGGGGATGCTCTGCGGGCAGGTCGTCGAGTCGATCTCGTCGCAGTCCAGGTAGGAGAGGATCTGCTCCTTCGCCTCGGGCACCGGCGTGCCCAGCGACATCCCGGTCTCGGTCATGTCGGCGACCGCCGAGAAGGCGACGACTGTCTTGACCCGCGAGCCCTCGGTGAGGGAGCCCTCGCCGAGCGTGCCCATGGTCGCTCCGATGATCGCTCCGGCGGAGCTGCCCATCACGCCGATGCGGGCGGGGTCGAGGCCGAAGCGCGTGACCTGCGCGGGCTCGCGCAGCCACTTCACGGCGGCCTGCGCGTCCTCGATCTGGCCGGGGTACCGGCTGTCCTGGAGGAGGCGGTAGTCGACGGAGACCGAGACGAAGCCGCGCTCGGCGTAGTACTCGCAGAGCTCGGTCATCCCGCCCTCGTCGCGGGCGCCGTCGACGAACCCTCCGCCGTGCAGCATCAGCAGCGCGGGGCGGTCGGTGCCGCCCGCGGTGGGGAGGCAGGCGTCGGCCTTCAGCGAGACGCCGTCGACCGAGCGGTACTCGATCGCCTTCTCCGTCGTGAAGCCGTCGGGCGTGCGGACGGGCTCGGGCTGCGAGGAGCAGCCGGCCAGCCCGAGGGCGACGGCCACGACGGCCGCCAGGACTCCGGCTCTGCGTGCTCGTGTCGTCTTCACTCGTGGGACTCCGCTCTCTTCTTCTCGTAACTGGGGGAGGTGCCGGGCTCATCGGCCGGGACCGCGACGGGATCGGAGACGACTCCGGGGCCGCGCGCAGGGACGGGCACGGGCTTGCGCCGCTTGCCGGGGCCGCCGAGGGCGGCCGGGGGGACGTAGATCCACTTGACCTTCGAGAGGTAGCGGGTCACGAAGAGCGAGAGGACGACCGCGAGCACCATCACGACCAGCAGCAGCGGCACCTCGAAGCCGCCGATCTCGGAGCGGTCCTCGGGGAGGATCACCCGCAGGATCGTGATGGCGATCACGATGAAGTAGAGGTGCAGCAGGTAGATGTGCAGGCTGCGCTCGCCGCAGATCGTGAAGAAGTTCAGGAATCGCACTCGGGAGAGGGCCCGCGACACGAGGATGCCCATCGCGACGGCGGCCATCTGGCCGGCGAGGGCGAGGAACGGCACCCAGCGGATCGGGAAGAGGAAGAGCACCGCGCTCAGCACGACGAAGACCGGAGTGACGTAGAGGAACGCGCGGCTCCCCTTCTGCTCGACGAAATCGATGATCCTCTTCGAGTAGAGCGTGCCCACCAGGAAGAAGACGAACAGGGCGCCGATGCGGTTCCAGCCCACGTTGGTCGTGTTGAGGAGACCGGTGGTGAACATCGTCCCCATCACCGCGGCGAGGGCGACCTGCACGCGGTGGTCGACCTTGCGCAGGAGCCACGCGCCGAGCGTGAAGAGCACGAGGCCGTAGATGAACCAGTAGCTGCTGCTGGGCCAGAAGAACAGCAGGAGCAGGTTGAGCGGGTCGGTCGCGGGGAGCTCGCCGAGTCCGCCGTTCGCGAGCGGCACGACCAGGTAGAAGGCCATGCGGATCACGGACCACACCACGTAGAGCCAGAGCAGCGGGTACAGCCTGCGGCGCCAGAGGTCGCCGAAGCTCCAGGTGCGGATGCGCGAGCCGAAGAGACCGGACACCAGGAAGAAGAGGGGCATCGGGAACAGCTCGAACACGACCTTGATGCGGCCGAGAGTGTTCTCGACCCCGATGTCACCGAGGTACAACGACGTGTGGTAGTACACGACCATCAGGATGGCGGCACCCTTGGCGAAATCCACCCATTCGCGTCGGGCCCCGCCCGCAGGCTTCAGCAGCTTCATTCTCTCCCCCTTGTGCCCGGTCGTACCGCTCGTGAATTCCATCCGAGGTGAACAAGGCTCAGAGAAGGACGCAGGCTCGGTCGCAGAATGCGACCGAGGATCAAGACTAAGCGTGTATCGTCCGCGCCGCACATTCGGCGGAATAGTGACGAGGACTCGATTGCCGGGAAGCGCACTCCGGCCTCTCCGCTCACCGGGGAGACGACGGTCACCGGCGTCCGTTCCCGGCGCTCATCGCCGCACGGTAGAGCGCGGGCGCCGCGGCGGCGAGCCCGAAGAGGACGGAGCGCTTGAGGTCGCGCCGGCGCACGAGCGCGACCAGGTGCCGGAGCCCCGCCTCGTCGTGCGCGGCCCGCCAGAGCCGGTCGGCCTCCTCGGGGCTGTGCGCGCCCGAAGTGGCGTCCTTGAAGCGGGAGAGCAGGGAGAAGCGCGCGCGGTAGTAGGAGTAGTCCTGCGAGTCGAGGATGCGCGGGTCGAGCCCGCGGGCCGTCCGCTCGATCACGGCGGCGAGTCCGGCGAGCGAGTCGGCGCGCTTCGCGCCCGAGCGGATGATCGAGCCGGAGCGGAGGCGGTACTCGTAGACGGAGTCGGGGACGACGACGACCTCGTCGGCCGCGGCGAGCAGCTGCGCGACCTGCGCCTGGTCCGAGTGCTGGCGGATCCGAGTGAAGTCGATGCCGTCGAAGAGCTCGCGGCGGAACAGCTTGTTCCAGAGGTGCCCGGTCAGCTCCCCGACCAGGAGCGCGGTGAAGGCGCCCCGGCCCGAGAGCGCGAGCGGGCCGCGCAGGGAGCCGACGGGCGTGGATCCGGTGGCGTCGACCGTGACCGCCTGGGCGACCACCACGTCGGCGCGGCCCGCCTCCCCCGCGGCGAGCATGGCCTCGACCGCGGTCTCCGGCCACTCGTCGTCGGCGTCGACCAGCCAGACCCATTCGCCGGCGGCCTCGCCGACGGCGCGCTCGCGAGCGGCGGCGACGCCCTGGTTCTCGTCCTGGCGGAGGTAGCGGATCCGCTCGTGCTCCTCGGCGAACGCGCGGCCGATCGCCTCGGTCCCGTCGGTCGAGGCGTCGTCGACCACGAGGATCTCGAGCTCGGCGTGGGTCTGCCGCAGCAGGCGCTCCAGGGCGGAGGCGAGGTGCGCCTCCTCCTGGTGCGCCGGGACCACCACCGAGACGAGGGTCACTTCTGCCCCACGACCCGGCGGAGCACCGTCTCGAGGTCGCGGCCGCTGGACTCCAGCGAGAAGCGGTCGAGCCAGCGGTCGATGCCGGTGATCTCGAGCTCGCTCGCGCGGATCAGCGCGTCGGCGAGGTCGGAGGCGGAGGGGGTGAGCGCGAGCTCGCCGGTCAGGCCGGGGACGATCGCGTCCGCGACTCCGAGCGCCCCGGACACGGCGACCGAGGGGACGCCGGCGGCGGCCGCCTCGACCAGCACGTTGCCGAAGCCCTCGCGCAGCGACGGGAGCAGCACGACGGCGTTCTCGTCGAAGTGGTGGAACCAGTCCTCGACCCAGCCCATGTCCTGGAAGTCCACGCCGCGCGCGGTCGCCTCCGCCTTCATGCTGCCGAGCAGCGGGCCGCCGCCGAAGGAGACGACCTTCGCGGGGATGCCGCGGCGCTCCAGCTCCTCGGCCGCGAGGATCGCGAGCTCGGGGCGCTTCTGGACGACGAGGCGGCAGGGCAGCACGATCTGCAGGCCCGCCGCAGTGCCGGGGGTGCGCGAGACCTGGCGGGAGCGGTCGACCTTGGCGGTCGCCGGGTTCGGCACGACGGTGCAGCGCTCGCCCGAGACGCCGAAGCCGGCGACGAGCTCGCCCGCGACGGGGTGCGAGATCGCGATGACGTGGTCGGCGCGGCGGTAGAGCGTCTTGGCGAGCCCGAGCTGCACCTTCTGGGTCCTCGAGAAGCCCGGGATGCCGAGCGAGACGAGGTTGCGCTCGCTCACGATGGTCTTCGGGCGGTCCGCCTTCGCGGTCATCTCGGCCGAGGCCAGGAGCACGATGTTCGGGTAGCCCTGCAGGGCGACCGCGACGTCGGGGGTGCGGCGGCGGAACAGCTCCTTGAGCATCCGCGCCTTGCCGACGTGGCCCTTGCCCTCGCCGATGCGGTGCAGCACCGCGCCCTCGGGGAGGTACTCGTCGGTGCCCTTCACCGAGGTGGTGACGACGTCGACGTGGTGGCCCTGCTCGAGGAGCCAGCCCATCCAGGTGCGGGCGACGAACTCGGCCCCGCCGCCGTGCAGCGACGTGACGACGAACATGATCCGCATGCGCGGTCCCTTCTCCTGCGCCGCGCTCATCGCACGACCTCCGCGCCGAGGCCGCGGGTGTTGAGCGCCGAGAGGCGGCGCACCTCGGGCATGGCCGCGTCGATGGTGGCGCGCACGCCGCCGTCGCCCGGCTCCGCGAGGATGCGGTCGATCACCGGGAGGACGCGGTCGGCGAAGCCGGGGACCGGCTCGACGCACAGCTGCGGCAGGCCGATGAGGCGCATGATGCCCTCGACCTTGCCCTGGGTGGCGAGGGTGATCGCGGGGACGCCGAGCGAGAGCGACATGATCGCGAGGTGCATGCGGCCGGTGACGGTCAGCAGGGCGTCCTCGGCGAGGCCGCGGATCTCGGCGGGCATGAGCACGCGGTCGACGACGGTGACGCCCTCGGATCCCACGCGCTCGGCGACCGCGCGGACGGCCACCTTGTCGTCGCCGATGGGGCGGGAGACGTGCGGGAGGAGCACGACGTGCACGCCGGCGGCGCGGAGGCGGTCGACGATGCGCTCGTACTCCGGCACCTGGTCGACCATGCCGGCGACGAGGGCGCTCGCGTTCACGAGCGCGAAGGGGACGCCCTCGGGCAGTCCCAGCCCCTCGCGGAAGCTGCGGTCGCGGGTGCGCGCCGAGAAGACGATGTCCGTGACCTCCTCGACGCGCTGCACGCCGATGCTCCGGGCGCGCTCCGCCGAGAGCGGATCGCGGAGCATCGGGACGACGCCGGCGCGTGAGGCGGCGATCAGGGAGCGGCGGGCGGCGAGGCGGGCCGCCGCGTTCCAGGAGAAGCCGAGGATGCGCGTGGGCACCCCTGCCTCGGCGGCCGCCTGCGCGAGCAGGGAGCGGCGGACCGAGCCGCGGAGGCTGTACTTGCCGTCCATCATGTCGGCGCCGACGACCGAGACCGAGCGGGCGCGGCGGATCAGCGCGGCGTAGGCGCGGAGGTCGGCGGCGTGCGCGTCGCCCACTCCGTAGACCAGGTGCGGGAGCTCGACGACCTCGACCCGGTCGGCCTGCTCCTCGGGGATCACGACGTCGCCGGCGTAGCGCTGGACGACCACGACAGGACCGGTGGTGTTCTCGAGGAACGCCTCCAGCATCGCCTGGTCGCCGATGTTGCCGCTGCCGGGAGCGGCGATCACGAGGTGCGACTCGGGCTCGGGTCGGAGGTCCGCGAGGGCGGCGCGGAGCACCGCCGCGTCGCGGCGGGCGGGCAGGCGGGTCGTCGTGACGAAGTCCTTCTTCCAGGACTTGACGACGCCGAGCTTGAGTTTCATCGATCTCTTTCGGTGGGGGGAACGGCGGCGGGAGGCCGCTCGGAGTCGGGGGTGCCGGCCGTGACGGCTCCGTCGACCAGCGCGCTGTCACCGGTGGGGCTGGTGGCGTCGACCGTGGCCGGGGCGGGAGCGGCGGCCGGGCGGCTGCGGCGGAAGTGGCGGCGCAGGTCGGCGAGGCCGAGGATCTGGCGGCGGAACGCGGGGAGGATCAGCATCCAGAGCCCGACCCCGACCAGGACGGCGGCACCGCCCACGAGGAGGCGGAGGACGGGCTGGTCGGCGGCGATCCAGACGGTGGAGAAGGAGGAGCCGACCGTGATCGAGCCGAACGCGATGCCGCTGCGGAGGCCGTTGGTGAACATCTCGCGGGCGGGGGCGTCGGAGGTGCGGCCGATCCAGATCAGCGCGATCGGCCAGGTGAGGGCGAGCGAGCCGGCGTACGCGACCGCGACGCCCGTCACTCCCCAGTTGGACCCGAGCAGGATCAGGACGACCATCAGCGGGCGGGTCGCCAGGCTGTACCAGACGCTCTGGCGCACGAGGCCCTTGGAGAGGAACACCCACCAGGAGCAGTACGCCGTGGCCTGGAAGAACCCGGCCACGAGCAGGATCTGGAAGATCGGGACCGAGGCGAGCCAGCGCTCCCCCAGCAGGATCCGGATGACCGAGTCGGACTGGGAGCCGAGGACGGCGAGCACGAGGCCCATCACCGTCAGCATCGCCGACTGGCCGAAGAGGATGAACGTGCGGAACCGCTCGCGCTCGTCCTGCAGCTTGGAGAGCACGGGCAGGGCGACGCGCTGCGCCGGGGCGTTGAGCTGCTGCAGCGGCAGCATCATCAGCTGGAACGCGCGGTTGTAGAGGCCCAGGTCGACCGGGCCGAAGCGCGCGCCGATGATGACGGAGTCGACGTTCTTGCTCGCGTAGGTCAGCGCCTGGGTCGCGAAGACGCCGCCTCCGTAGCGGAGGAAGTGGCCCATCGCCTCGCCGCGGCGGTAGCGGCCGGGACGCCAGCCCGTGATGAAGACCAGCATCAGCACGCCGATGAGCGGCTGCACGACCTGGCTCGCGGCCAGCGCCCAGTAGCCGGCGCCGCCGAGCGCCATCAGCACGCCGACCACGAGGCCCAGCACCTGGCCGACGATGTCGACCAGGGTGAGCTTCACGAAGCGGAGGTGCCGGGCGAGGTCGGCGCGGAACTGCGTCGAGATCCCGTTGAGGAGGAACGTCGAGGAGAGCACGACGGTCAGCAGCTGGAGCCGGTCGTCGCCGTAGAGGGCGGCGATCGGCCACGAGGCCGCGATGACCAGCAGGGTGAGGGTGAGGCCGATGCCCGCGTTCATCCAGAACAGGTTGCTCTTCTGGCCCGGCGTGATCTCCTTCGCCTGGATGGCGGCGGAGGAGAGGCCGAAGTCGCGGAAGATCTCGCCGATGCCGATGATCGCCGTGACCATCGCGAGCAGGCCGTAGTCGGCCGGCGCGAGCAGGCGCGCGAGGACGACGATGCTGCCCAGCTGGACGGCGATGCGGATCGCCTGCCCGCCGATCGTGACGGCGGCGCCGCGGCTCGCGGAGCGGCCGAGGCTCGGAGACGGCTTCTGCGTGGTCCCGGTCATCGGGTCGAGCCCTTCTTGGTGGCGATCGCGCCCTCGTAGGCCTTCTTGAGCTGGAGTCCGAGCACGTCCCAGTCGCGACCGGAGAGGGCGGGGAGCCCCTCCGGCGGACGGGTGCGCGTGCGCTCGAGGGCGGAGGTGATCAGCTCGGGCGTGAGATCGCCGTCGTACTCGATCACCCAGTCGCTGCCGACCTCCTCGGCCAGGGCCGTGTTCGTGGGCGTGCGCGGCACCAGGATCGGCCGGCCGAGCGAGAGGGCGACCAGGATCGAGCCGGAGTTGTGCATCTCGCGGTAGGGCAGGACGATCAGCTCGGCCCGGCCGATCTCGTCGACCATCTCGGCGTCGTCGACCCGGCGGAGCGTGGTGCGCACCCGGGTGTCGCGGGCGGCCCGCTCCTCGACCAGCTCGCGCTGGCCCGTGCTGGGGCTGCCGACCACGTGCAGGGAGAGGGAGTCGTCCTCCACGCCGCGGAACACATCCATCAGCTCGACGACGCCCTTGTACGGGCGGATGATGCCGAAGTAGAGGACGCGGCCGTGCTCGCGCTCGGGCAGCGGGTGCTGCGCGAACTGGTCGCGGTAGTGGCCGTGCAGCACGGTGACGGCGGGCGCCCGGCCGGGAGTGACGGTCGTGGGGTTCAGGCGGACGAACAGGTCGGTCGCGCGGTCGATCCGGGCCAGCGAGCGGCGCTCGGCGGCGGGACCGAGCTCGTGCGGGTGCAGGTTGTGCACCGTGCGCACGAGCGGGATGCGCTGGAGCGCCAGGCGCACCAGCAGCACGTCGAGGGCGCGGCGGCGCAGGAAGCGGTGCAGCGGGCTGCGGCCGCGGATCATCAGCTCGGGCCAGTGCACGTGCAGCACGTCGTAGTCGGCGAGCAGGGCGCTGCGCCAGGAGAAGAACAGCAGCTCGACGCCGGGCGCGAGGCCGTCGACGATCGAGTCGACGTACTGCGTGGTCGAGTCCGGCGGCGCGAGCGACTGCTGGACGACGAGCGCCGCCGGCGACGAGTCGTTCCTGCGCGAGCGGCGGCTCACCGCTCGCCCCGCATCCCGACGGCCATCGGCGCGTCGAAGATCCGCGCCCCGAGGGGCTGGCGCATCCGGATGCCCTTCGAGAAGTCGGGGACGTGCACCGGGTTCAGGCAGATGATGACGAGGAAGCCCAGGAGCAGGTGGCTGGGGCGGACCGCGTCGATGGCGTTGTAGCCGGCGAGGCAGACCATGAAGCCGAGCAGACCCGCCGCGGGGCCGACGTCGCGACGGCTGAGCGTGGCGCCGAACATCGCGGCCACCATGATCACGAAGAACAGCAGGCCGGGGATGCCGACGCTGATCAGCAGCTGCAGGAACGAGTTCTCGATGACCACGTCCGAGAACCGCCTGCCGCTGATCCCGGACGTCGCCGCTCCGGAGCCGAGCCAGTGCGTGAGCTCGGCCGCCTTCAGCGACACGGTCACCGCGAGGTCGCGGGCGCCGGCCGAGATGGAGGCGTCGAGGTTGTTGTTGCGGGCGGTGACGGGCTCGAAGTTCAGGACTCCGACGCCCGCGATGAGGCCGGCGATCAGGATCGAGCCGGGCCGGAGTAGCGAGCGGTCCGGGTTGAGGAAGCCGACGGCGACGAGCGCGACGACGACCGCGACGGCGATGGCCGCCATCGGTCCGCGCGAGACGGTCGCGACGACACCGCCCGAGGCCAGGATGCCCAGCAGCAGGTCCGACTTGCGGGAGCCCTGGAGCCAGGAGCCGAAGGCGAGCCCGGCGCCCACGGTGAGGAAGGTGCCGGCGAGCAGCGGGTGGCCGAAGGTGATCTCGGCGCGGTAGAGCGACCAGTGCTGGTCCTGCTCGTAGCCGAGGGCGCCGTAGACGGCACCGAGGATCGGGGAGCTCTGCGCGACCAGCTCGAGGGCGGCGTAGAGGGCGAGCAGCCCGGAGAGGATCACCCACGTCTTGCGCAGCAGCACGGCCTCGCGCTGGGCGTCGAAGACGAGCATCGGCACGCCCACGCAGATCGCGAAGCTGAACAGCCATGAGACGCCCTCGCTCGCGAAGGAGCTGCGCACCGTCGCCACGGCCGACCAGAGCATGAGGGCGATGAACGCGAGGATCACCACGGCCCGCCACGGGGAGAGCACGAGCTCGCGGGTCCACGCCTTGACGGGGGCGCGCCACAGCTCGGGAGCGAGCCCGCGCCGGATCGCCCAGATCACGAGGATGACCGCCCAGAGCGTCATGCGGAACGTCAGGGTCGAGGGGGTGAGCGGCGTCGGGACGAGCGCGAAGAACGCGAGCGCCATCGCCGGCAGCCAGTGCGCGGGGACCCGCAGCAGCACGTAGGCGCCGACGATGCCGCCGACTCCGGCGGCGATCACCAGGAGGCCGGTGGCCGGCTCCCGGGTCGAGAAGATGTACCCCATCCCGAGGACGATCACCAGGGCGACCGAGAAGAGCGCGCCGACGAGGAGTCGTCGCGGGAGGATGTCGATCACGTCAGGGAGTCCTTCTGGCGTCGGAGCGGAGTGGTGGAGGAGGGGGCGGGCGGTGCGGCGCTCACGGGAGTGGTCCCGTCGGCCTCGATGAGGATCGCGATGCCCTCGCGAGCCGCCTCTCGGCGGCTGGGACGCCTGCGATGCCGTGCCCTCCTCCTCCACTGCTCGACCCTGGCGCCGACCCCCGGGGAGGAGGGGTCGCGTCGGTCCTGCCGCGGATCAGGCGGGGCCCTCCTGGAGCCAGCGGCGGAAGGTCTCGACCGAGTCCTTGTTGGTGAAGGGCGGGACGGTGTGGCCACCCTTGAAGCCGTCGCTGCTGTGATACGCGATCGTCGCCTCCTTGGCGACGGGGAGCGCGAGGCGGCGGAGGCGTCCGCCGTGCAGCTCGGCAGGAGCGAGCTGGTCGGCCGTGCCGGCGCTGACGCGAAGACGCATGCCCTGCCAGGCGGACTGCGGCAGCCGGGCGGGGTTGGTCGCGCGCATCAGCGCCCGGTCTCCGCCGTACACCGCGAGGACGCGGTTCGGCTGGCTGTCGTCGCGCGCCGCGAGGTCCTCGACGTCGAAGACGCTGCTGGCGTGGTACGCCCCGTAGATGTTCGGCACCATCTTCTTCGCGTAGGCCCAGCACATCATCGCTCCGCCGCCGGAGTTCGAGCGGAGGAAGCTCCCGCGGACGTTCCAGAGACTCTGCACCCAGGCCGTGGCGGCCGTCTGCACGGCGAGCGCCGTGGGGTTGGTGTAGTTGCTCGGGCCGCCGAAGTTCGGGCAGATGCTGACGAAGCCCAGATCGACGAGCGGATCGGCCGAGTAGTTGTACGCATTGTAGAGCGCCGTGTAGGCGCTGCCACTGGCGTGGTAGAACCACGCCACCGGAACCGGGGAGCCGGATCCCGGCTTCGCCGAGTGCGGGACGAAGAGCTGAGTGAGGTCGTTGCCGATCTTCACGTCGATGACCTCGTACGGCTTCTTGCCGTTCCTCGAGAAATTGGTGGCGAGGCGCGAGACCTCGCCCGGGAGCCTCGGGATCACGCTGTAGTTCGGCGCGGCGAGCGCCGGGGTCGCCACCAGCGCGGAGGCGGTCGCGGCGGCTCCGACAGCGGAGGCGGCGAGCAGGAGGCGGCGCGAGAGGCCGCGCGGGGTGTCAGTCATATCGAGAATCCTTCGGAGCTTTCGCCATCAGTGTCGAGTCGGCCGACCATTCCGAATTCGACGCACATGAAGTGACGTCCGGCCCCCCAACCCATTCGAGAGTGTACGGGCCGCGGATGACGCGTGGATGTCGTTCTCATCACGTCTGGTCGCTCGGGCGGGGATCAGCGGGAGGAGGGGAAGAGTCGGCGGGAGAGGCCCGAGGACTTCTCGGCCGTCTCGTGCACCACGAAGGGCACGGCGGAATCGGCGGAGACGACCCGCCTCGCCGCGGCGAGTTCGAGCGTCTCGCGGGAGAGGCCCTCGATGTCGACGGTGACCGCGAGGCCGGAGTCGGCCAGGCGCGTGGCGATCTGCACCTGGTGGTCGTCGACGTGCTCGCCGAACGAGGCGCGGCGCGGAACCAGGATCGGCACCCGGCCCTGCTCGATGGCGCTGAGCGCGGTGCCCACTCCCCCGTGCGCGATGACGACGTCGGCCGCCTTCATCGCGGCGTTGAGCTCGTCGTGCGGCACGGAGTGGCGGCCGTCGATCCCGAGACCGGAGACGTCGTTCGCCCCGGTCTGCCAGAGCACCTCCACGCCCTCGAGCAGCGGCGCGAGCGCGGCGAAGAAGCGGGGGAACGGGTAGCCGTCCTGCGTGCCGACCGAGACCACGGCGCGGCGGATCGGCTGCGGGACGACGTCCTCGACGCGGTAGGTGTCGAAGATCGAGCCGCCGAAGCTCCAGCGGTCGTCGGCCCACGAGCGGTACTGGGTGTAGGTCGAGACGGCGGGGACCCGGGCGAGGATCCGACCGGTCATCGACGGGCCGAGCACGCGGGCGGCGCTCTCGATGTAGTGCGCGGGGATGCCGCGCGAGGCCGCGAGCGGCAGGAAGGAGAGGGCGGGGCTGGCGCCGGTGCTGAAGACGGCGTCGAAGGACCCGCGGGCCAGCAGGGAGCGGCCGATCATCGCGTTGCGGAGCACCGGCACCACGGCGCGGGGCGGCGGATCGGCGAGGTGGGTCACGCGCCGGTCGGCGAGGAGGGTGCGGCTGAGGGCGCTGTCGACGGTCGCCCAGTGCTGCTCCTCCGGGTCGACTCCGAGGAGCCCCGAGAGCGCGAACATCTCCTTGAGATGCCCGCCGCCGGAGCAGACGAAGAGATACGAAGCCATACGCGCCTTCACTGGTGATGATCGGGATAACAGGCGTGTGGATGATCGATCGTCCGCCGAGAACGACCCCCCGGTCCCTGGTGCAGAAGTCGCCCGATCATAGCAGGGAGGGTCTCCGAGGGGCACTTCTCTGAGAGAACTGTTCACCTCGCCGGAAAGCGATAGGGGCTCATTCGACAGGCGATATCCGCTCACTTCTCCGGAGGGTGGAAAGCGATATCCGCTCGACTCGGAGATGACCGGGAACGCCCATCGAGCGCTCGATACCGGACTGGCCGATTCCCGTCGATCACCTGCACCGCACGGGCCGCGCGCGTAGCGTCGGACCACCGGCGCAGAGGCCGGTCGACCCAGGAGGAGCGCCATGAGCGACAACGAGCAGAACAGCCCCGTGATGGACGGAGCCGAGGACGCCAGCAACGACGAGAAGCTCGGCGGCCTGATCGACCAGGTCGAGCACGACCACGGAGCCGAGGGCGCCGGCGCGATGGCCGACGCGCTCCGCGACCGCGCCGACGAGACCGACACCGAGATCACCGAGGAGTCGGACGCGTCCGGCCCGGTCGAGGACAGCGGCACCGCCCAGGTCTGAGCGACGGGGCCCGGAGGACGACTCCGGGCCCCGCTCCCTGATCGCTGGGGAGAGCGGTGGGCCCTCCGGATCGCTCGTCAGAGCGGCCCGGCGAGCGCCGCCCGATGTGCACCGGAGCGGCCCGGTGAGCGCCGCCCCACCCCCAAAGCCCTGTTTGACGGTGCGGGAGCCGCCGGTCACCATGGCCGCATGTCCTCTCTCGACGAGCTGCGCGCCACCGCGCATCCGATCCGCCTCCGCCTGCTGTCCCTGGTGACGGGAGCGGCGATGAGCGCCGCGGAGGCCGCCCGCGAGCTGCAGCTGTCGCAGGCGACGGCGAGCTACCACTTCCGCGTGCTGGAGCGCGCCGGGCTCGTGGCCGTCGTCGAGACCGTGCGCCTGCGGGGCGGCGAGGCGAAGAGGTACCGGCACGAGGCCTCCGGAAGGCCCTTCGACGTGACCGCGTCGGTGGACGCCGGGCCGGAGGAGGAGCGGGACCTGCACCTCGAGGCCCTGATCGAGGAGCTCCGGCGGCGCTCGTCGAGCCGGGCGGACGGTCCTCAGCTCTCGACGGACGCGGAGCTCTGGGTCGACCCCGAGGTCTGGCGGCGGGTGGTGCGGCACGTCGGGGAGGCGTCCGCGCTGCTGCACGCGGCGGCCCGGCCGCCGAGGACCCCCGGGACCGCGCCGGTGTCGATGACGACCGCGATGTTCCCGCTCCGCCGGCCGTGACCCGCGACGGGCGCGGGCCGCTGGCGTACGGTCCTCTCGCCCACGGCCCCTTCCGCTGGCTCCTCGCCGCCCGCACGACCGGCGTCCTCGGCAACGCCGTCGCTCCGATCGCCCTGGCCTTCGCCGTGCTGGACCTGACGGGCTCGCCGACGGACCTCGGACTCGTCGTCGCCGCGCGCTCCCTCGCCAACGTCGCCGTCCTGCTGCTCGGCGGCGTCCTCGCCGACCGGATCCCCCGCTCCGTGATCCTCGTAGGCACCTCGCTCGCGGCAGCAGCCACTCAGGCCGCGGTCGCCGTGACGGTGATCACGGGGACGGCGACCGTCGCGGCCCTGGTCGTGCTCAGCGTGCTCAACGGCGCCGTCGCGGCGATGAGCCTGCCCGCCGCGGCCGCCCTCGTCCCCGAGACGGTGCCGGTCGGCGAGCTCCGCCCGGCCAACGCCCTGCTCCGCCTGGGCCTGAACGCCGGGAGCATCGTCGGCGCCTCGGGCGGGGCCGCGCTCGTCGCACTGGTGGGTCCCGGGTGGGGGCTGGCGGTCGACGCCGCGGGCTTCGCCCTGGCCGCGGTCCTCTACTCCCGTGTGCGGCCGCCGCGGACGGTCCGCTCGGGCCAGGGCGCCTCCGCCCTCGCCGACCTCCGCGAGGGGTGGCGGGAGTTCACGAGCCGGCGCTGGGTGTGGATCGTCGTGGCGCAGTTCACCGCCGTCAACGCCGCGTTCGTCGGCGCGACCACGGTCCTCGGCCCGGTCGTCGCCGACCGGTCCTTCGGCCGAGCGGCATGGGGACTCGTGATCGCCGCGCAGACCGTCGGCCTGGTGATCGGGGCCGTGATCGCGCTGCGCTGGCGGCCCCGCCGTGCGCTGGGGGCGGGCGTCGCCCTCATGGCGGTGACGGCCGTCCCGGTCGCCGCCCTCGGGATCCTCCCGGCGCTCCCCGCCCTCCTCCTCGCCTTCGCCCTCGGCGGAGTCGCGCTCGAGATCTTCGCCATCGCCTGGGACCAGACGCTGCAGACCCACGTCCCCCGCGAGGCGCTCGCCCGGGTCTACTCCTACGACATGGTCGGCTCCTTCCTCGCCGTGCCGCTCGGGGAGGCGCTCGTGGGCCCGCTCGCCGACCTCGTCGGGCTCGACCGCACCCTGCTCGGCTGCGCCGCGGTCGTCCTCGTCGCCTCGCTCCTCGCGGCCTCCAGCAGGAGCGTCCGCGGGGTGGGCACGGACCGTCCGCGGCCGGAGACGCTCTAGCGCGTCACGGGAGGCGCGGGTGAGGGGACGACCGGTCGGAGGTGCCGAGGATCGCGGCCGCGACCGACCCGGGGGCCTCGCGCTGCACGAAGTGGCCGACGCCGTCGAGCTCGATCAGCTCCCGGCCTGCGGAGAAGTACCGGCCGTTCGCCCGTGCGAGGGCGGGCGTCTCGCAGCCGTCGGCCGTCCCGAGGAGGAAGGTCGTCGGCGCGTCGATGCGCGGCCAGGCGTCGAGGGCCTCCTGCGCGGCGCGGTACACGGCCCGGCCGGGCGCCTCCCCGGCGCCGTGCCGGTAGTAGTCGACGACCGTGTCGGCGAAGCCGCTGGTCGCCGTCGCCGCGAGGACCTCCTCCAGGGCCTCCGGCGGGAGGGAGCCCGGAGGCGACCACTCCCGCCAGGCCCAGCGGACGAGCTGCGCCGGGTCGCCCCGGAACGCCTCCGCTCCCGCGGCCGTGCAGAGCCAGTAGCGATACCAGGCCGCGGCGGCGTCGTCGAGGACCTCGCCGCCGCTCAGCTCGCTCGACGGTCCGTACGCGGTGGCGAGGGTGACCAGTGCGCCGACCCGCTCGGGCGCGAGCGCCGCGACGGCGTGAGCGGTCCGCGCTCCCCAGTCGTGGCCGACGAGCACGACAGGCCCGAGGTCGAGCGCCTCGAGGAGATCGAGCAGGTCGGTGGCCAGCGCGGCCACCTGCCCGGACCGCGCCCCGGGGTCGACGACACGGGTCCGCCCGCCCCCGCGCAGGAAGGGGCGCACCACCCGGAGCCCGGGGGGAAGCAGCTCCAGGACGCCGTCCCAGGTGGCGGGGACGTCGGGGAAGCCGTGCACGAGCACGAGCGGAGTGCCGTCCACCGGTCCCTCGTCGAGGGAGTGGACGTCGGTGAAGCGCGTGGACAGGACGCGCGCACCCGTCCCCTCCCGCTCCGGCCCGTCCGAACGGGAGTGCCGCGGCCCGCTCACGGGCGGTAGAGGGAGTCGACGGGGACCTCGCGGCTCGAGCCGTCCCGGGTGGTGATCGTGACCTGGTCCCTTCCCGGAGGTGTGCGGACGGAGTGCGCTCCCGCGTCAGTCGGCGAAGATCGCGCCGACCGGCTCGCGCTTCTCGGCCTGGAAGCGGTCCTCGGCGCGGCCGAGAGCCCAGTAGGCCGAGAGCGAGAGCGCCCGGCGCTCCACGCCCCACTCGTCCTGCAGGAGGGCGCGCAGCTGCTTCATCGCCGTGCGCTCGCCGTGCGCGAAGACCTCGAGCACGCCCTCGAGCCTCGGCTCGGCCCGCACGGCCACGACCAGCGCCCGGCCGGCCTCGAGACCGCCGCGGTGCAGCCAGCGCACCTCCACTCCGGCCGGAGCGGGAAGATCGAGCTCGTCGGCGGCCGAGTCCACCTCGATCAGGACGAGGCCGCGGGCGTGCGCGGGCATCCCTTCGAGGGCGGAGGCGATCGCCGGCAGAGCGGAGTCGTCGCCGAGCAGCAGGTGCACGACCTCGGGGTCGGCGCTCGGCGACCAGGCGCCGCCGGGCGCGGAGAGCGCGATCCGGTCACCGGGAGTCGCGGCGAGCGCCCACGGTCCCGCCACCCCTTCGTCGCCGTGCACGACGAAGTCGACGGCGATCGAGCGCCGCTCGAGGTCGACCGAGCGGACGGTGTAGGTGCGGCGCACGGGCAGCTGCTCGGGGGCGACGCTCGCCCGGAGCGCGTCGAGGTCGAAGGGCGGCTGGAGGTCGGAGCCGCGCGGCGGGAGCAGGAGCTTCACGTAGCGGTCGGTCGCGGCGAGGCGCTCGGGGTCGGACTCGGTGAGGAACGCGTCGAGCCCGTCGCCGCCGAGGTGCACGCGGACGAGGTGGCCGGTGAGGCGCTCGGTCCGCAGCACGGTGAGCACGTGCTGGCTGCGGGCACGGCGCGGGCGGTCGGGGGACGGGGCGGCGTCGGTCATCCGTCCAGCATGCCCGGTCGTGCTCGGTGCGGGCCGAGTGCAGGCCGCTCGCGGGCGGGCGGGCGTCGAGGGGTCACGATCGGTCGCTTCGGGAGGGCGGAAGGAGCCGTTCGTGACGCATCGGAGCAGGCCGGGACGTCGCGGCGGCGCCGAGCGCGAGGCGGCGGCGCGGGCGCGCGTGCGGACGAGCGGGCGTCGAAGGGTCACGAACGGTCGCTTCGGGAGGACGGAAGGAGCCGTTCGTGACGCATCGGAGCAGGCCGGGGCGAGGCCGGGGCATCGCGGCGGGGATCCGCGCGAGGCGGCGGCGCGGGTGGGCGCTGATCCGTCGCTCACGGCCCGCGGAGGAGCGCAGGACGGGCCGTTCGCGACGGATCGGCGCGGGCCGGGCGCGACTGGGCGCCGCATGCGGAGCGAGCGCGGGCCTGCCGGAGGGCGCCGGGCGTCGATCCGTCACGAACGGCCCGTGCGGGAGGACGGAACGGGCCGTTAGCGACGGATCGGAGCGGGCGGCCGGAGGCCGGGCCGACGGAGCGGAGCGGACAGCAGCGCACGTCGGCGGAGCGGGCGGCGCCGCGGCCGGTCAGCGACGGGTGGGAGCGGGCCGCCGGAGGCCCGGACCGACGGAGCGGAGCGGACAGCAGCGCACGTCGGCGGAGCGGGCGGCGCCGCGGCCGCCCGTGGGCGGGGCGGGCGGCGCCGCGGCCGGTCGGCCCGGCGGACGGCCGGTGGCGCGAGGTGCGCTCGCGCGGGGCGCGGCGGCGGGGGCGCGCCTACTCTCGCGGGATGACTGCGACGGCTCCGCGACTCCGGCACGACCGACTGGTCGCCCCCGACGTGCTGCGCGGAGTGGCGGTGGCGGCCATGCTCGTCGCGCACGCGATGCCGCTCGTGCCGAGCGCGCGCACGGGGGTCGTCGGGTTCCTGGCGTGGAACGTCAACGATCTCGCGTCGCCGCTGTTCGCGCTGGTGATGGGGATGTCGGCGGCCCTGGTGCTCGCGCGGCCCGGTGCCTCCCCCGGGCGGGTGCTGCTGCGGAACGCGATCCGCGGCGCGGTGCTCGTGGCGCTCGGCGTCTGGCTCGAGACCTGGGGCAGCTGGATCGCGATCGTGCTGCAGTACCTCGGCGTCGTGCTCGTGCTCGGCACGCCGCTGCTGCTCCTCCGCTCCCGGACGATCGCCGCGCTGGCCGCCGTGCTCGCGCTCGCCGCCGGGCCCGCGAACGCCGCGGTCGCCGCCGCCGCATCCGGCTCTCCGCTCGCCCTCTGGCTCTTCACCGGGCCGAGCTACCGCGCGACCAACCTGCTCCCCTTCTTCCTCCTCGGAGCCCTGCTGCTGCGGCACGGCGCGCAGCGCGACCGGCTGCTGCCGGCGCTCGCGGCGGTCGCGGTCGTCGCGTACCCGGTGCGGCCGCTGGTCGCGCTCCTGCTCGGCGTGGAGTCGCCCTCCGGCAGCCTCCCGGACACCCTGCACGACCTCGGGCTCGTGCTCCTGGCCTACGTCGCGGTGGTGCTGTCGACCACGTCGCGCTCCCCCGCTGTCCAGCGGCTGCTGGTGCCGCTCCGGGCGATCGGCACGCTCGCGCTCTCGGTCTACGTGCTGCAGGTGGCTCTCGTCGCAGCGCTCGCGCGGGCGGGCCTCGGCTACTCCGCCGACACTCCGCTCGCCGCTCTCGCCCTCGTGCTCGGTTCGTGCACGGCCGCCGTGCTGTGGTGGCGGTTCCTCGGTGCCGGCCCCGTCGAGCGGCTGACGGCGCGGCTCACCGGGCTCGTGCCGCGCTGAGCCGCCCGGCGGCCCGGACGAAGCCCGCGGCGAGGACCTGAATCCGCGGCGAGGACCTGAGCCCGCTGCGGCCCGCGGCGAGCTCGCCTGAGCTCTCAAGGTCCGCGGCGACCCCGGCTGATCCCTCAGAGCCCGGCAGCCCGCACACGAGCGCGGGCCGCCGGGCGTCCCCTCCCTCAGCGCGCGAGCGCCGACGCCTCCTTCGCGAGGGCCGGGCCGTGCGCCGCGAGCACCAGGTCGCGCACCGCGGTGGCCGGGAGCGACGCGGCTCCGGCCGGAAGCAGGTCCGCGTCCGAGGCCAGCACGAGCGGAGTGTCCGCCGACGAGGACGGCAGCCTCCCGTGCGTGCCGCGCACGAGCGACGCGTCCAGGGGCACCAGGTTCATCGCGTAGCGCAGCCCCAGCGCCTTCTTGGCGAGGTTGCCCGCCGCCTTCGCCTTCACCAGCGGGTCGGCCGGATCGAAGAAGAGCTCGGCCGGGTCGTAGCCGGGCTTGCGGTGGATGTCGACGCCGCGGGCGAAGTCGGGCGCGCGGTCGTCGTCGAGCCAGTAGTAGTAGGTGAACCACGCCCCCGGCCGGGCGACCACGACGAACTCCCCCGAGCGCTCGTGGTCGAGGCCGTAGCGGGCCTGCGCCTCCCGGTCGAGCACCTCGTCGACGCCGTCGAGCCCCTCGAGGATCGAGCGCACCCGCGGCAGGTCCGCCGCGTCCTGCACGTAGACGTGGGCGACCTGGTGGTCGGCGACGGCGAACGCGCGCGACGTCCACGGGTCCAGCTGCTCGCGGCCGTCCTGCACGTAGACCTCGAGCAGGCCCTCGCGGCGGAGCGCCCGGTTCACGTCGACCGGGGTGTCGGCGTCGGCGATCCCGTACTCGGCGACCACGATCACCGACGCGCCCAGCGCCTCCGCGTCGTCGAGCAGCGGAGCGAGCACCACGTCGAGCTCCGACGCGGCCCGGCGCGCCTCGGGCGAGTCCGGTCCGAAGCGCTGGAGGTCGTAGTCGAGGTGCGGCAGGTACGCCGTGGTCAGCTCGGGCGGGCCGGAGCCGTCGCCCGCCAGCACGTGCCGGGTCGCGTCGACCATCCACTGGGTCGAGCGGAGCGACGCGGTCGGCCCCCAGTACTGGAACAGCGGGAAGGCGCCGAAGCGCGAGACCAGCTCGTCGTGCAGCGCCGGCGGGCGCACGTACGCGTCCGGCGACTTGCGGCCGTCGGCGTGGTAGATCGGGCGCGGAGTGACGGTGACGTCGGTCGTCGCCCCCATCGCGTACCACCAGCCGATGTTGGCCGCGCGGTACGGCTCCCCGCTCAGCCGGCGTGCGGTCTCCCAGACCTTCTCCCCCGTGACCAGGCGGTTGTGCTGGCGCCACAGGTGCACCTCGCCGAGGTCGCGGAAGTACCAGCCGTTGCCGACGATCCCGTGCTGCGCGGGCATCGAGCCGGTGAGCATGGTCGACTGCACGCTGCAGGTGACCGCGGGCAGGACCGTGTCCAGCGGCAGGCGCCCGCCCCCGCGGGCCAGCCGCGAGAGGCGGGGCATGTCGGCGAGCGCCGTCGAGGTCAGCCCGACCACGTCGAGCAGCAGCACGGGCCTCACAGCGCCGCCGCCTGCGGGAGGAGGGGCGCCAGCAGCGCCTCTCGGGAGGCGGGCGTGAGCAGGTGCGCGGCCGCCCAGGCGAGCTCGGCGCCGATGCCCGTCGAGAGGTCGCTCGGGGCGTCGGCGAGCACCGACCAGGTGTAGGTCTCGACGTCGAGGTGGATCTCGTCGTACGGCCAGGCGGCGTCGACCGCCGAGACCGCCTCCGCCAGGACGGCCGTGGTCGCCGAGAGCGGCGCCTCCGGCCGGTGGTGCAGCGGCACGTGGAAGTGCACGCGCCACGGGCCGGTGCCGGGGAGCGTGTCCAGCGCCTCAGGCAGGTCGTCGACGCGGAGCACTCCGTCGATCCCGTTCTCGCGGGTCTGGTGCAGATAGCGCTTCTCGACGAACGGGGTGAGCGCGGCGCGGCCCGAGGGGTCCTCCAGGTGGAGCGCGGCCGAGGCCTGCACCTTGACCACGCGCAGGCCCGCGTCGCGGATGCGGCGGACGGCCGAGGCCGGGTCGGCGAAGGAGACGGCGAGGTGGCAGGTGTCGAGGCACACGCCCACGTACGCCGGGTCGACCACTCCGATCCGCGGGTGCAGCCAGTCGACGACGTCGTCCACGGTGTCGAGGATGCAGCCGGGCTCGGGCTCGATCGCCAGGCGGATCGCGTGGCCGGTGGAGCGGCGCAGGTCGCGCAGCTCCTCGACGAGCCGGGCGAGGTTGCGGCAGGCGGCCTCGTCCTGCTCCCGTCCCCAGCCCTCGCGCCAGCCCAGCGGCAGCGTCGAGATGCTGCCGTCGGCGCCGGCGGGCAGCAGGTCGGCCAGGATCCGCGCGCAGTCGATCGTGTACTGCAGGCGCTCCGGCGTGGTCCAGTCGGGGCGGTAGACGTCGAGCTTCACGACCTCGGCGTGGAACGCGGCGTACGGGAACGCGTTGAGCGTGCGCACCTCCAGGCCGTTGCGCTGCAGGGCCGCGCGGAGGACGGCGCGGTCCTCGGCGCTGGCGACCAGGCGGGCCGCGAGGTCGCGAGGGATCCACAGGCCGACTCCGACCAGGGCGAGCCCGGCGGCCACGCGCGCGGGTCCGGCGTAGACGTCGAGCTGGCGGACGACTCCGGCCAGGTCCTCGGCGGGATGGACGTTGGTGCAGTAGGAGAGGTGCATCACACGACCTCCGCCACGCGCGGGGCGCCCCGGAGCACGGAGTTGCCCTCGAAGGTGCGGCCGGCCGACTCCTGCACGTCGAAGCCCGCGACGGGCGAGAGGTCCAGGCGTCCGCTCTGCCCGTAGAACTCGACCGGGTTCTGCCAGAGCAGCCGGTCCACGTCGCCCGCGCTGAAGCCGGCGACGAGGAGGAGGCGGCCGGTCTTCGCGGTCGTGAGCGGGTCGGAGCGGCCCCAGTCGGCGGCGGAGTTGACCAGCACGCGGTCCAGCCCGATCCGCTCGACCAGCGTCACCAGGCGGGTCTCGTCCATCTTCGTGTCGGGGTAGATGGAGAAGCCCATCCAGCAGCCGGAGTCGCGGACCGCGTCGACGGTGACCTCGTTGAGGTGGTCGACGAGGACCCGCCCGGGCTCGAGCCCCGAGTCGGCGACGACCTCGAGGGTGCGGCGGGTGCCCGACTCCTTGTCGCGGTGCGGGGTGTGCACCATCGCGGGGAGGCCGTGCTCGCCGGCGAGCTCGAGCTGCTGGCGGAAGACCTGGTCCTCCTCGGGGGTGAGCGAGTCGTAGCCGGTCTCACCGACGGCGACGACGCCGTCCTTGGCGAGGTAGCGGTCGAGCTCGGGCAGGACGGCCCGGCAGCGCGGGTCGTTCGCCTCCTTCGGGTTGAGCCCGATGGTGCAGTGGTGGCGGATGCCGAACTGCGCGGCGCGGAAGCGCTCCCAGCCGATCAGGGCGTCGAAGTAGTCCGTGAACGAGCCGACGTTCGTGCGCGGCTGGCCGAGCCAGAAGGAGGGTTCGACGACCGCGCGGACGCCGGCGTCGAACATCGCCTGGTAGTCGTCGGTGGTGCGGGAGGTCATGTGGATGTGCGGGTCGAAGATGCGCATCGTCGCGCCTTTCTCATCGGTGGTGGTGCCCCGCGGTCGGGGCGGCGTTCGGGGGCGGTCAGCTCGGCAGGAGCACCGCCAGATCGTCCGGGAGCGGGCGCCCGGCCGCGCGGCGCTCGTCCGCGAAGCGGCCGGCCATCGCGCGCAGCTCGGCGTCGCTGCGCTCCTCCAGCCCGGCGACCGCCGCGAGCGGGACGCCGAGGAAGACGAGCTTGAGCACCCCGTGCCGCCAGGCGTGCGCGTCGAGGTGGCGGCGGGCGAAGGAGCCCATCGCCGCGGCGACGAGCCGGGTGTCGTTGGCGCGCAGGGCGTCGGCGGTCAGCTCGAGGCCGGCGAGGGTCGTCGCCGGTCCCGGGTCGACGAGGACGTTCAGTCCGGCCAGCACTCCGCGGCGCTCGGCGCCGTCCCCGCCGCGGTAGAGGCGGAGGAGGAGAGCGGCCAGGTCGTCGTCGCCGAGCGCCTCCGCGGCGGCCTGCACCAGGGCGGCGCGGGCCGCGTCGTCGTGCGTGCCGTGGACGAGGCCGTGCGGGTCCTCGGCGGGCCGGAGCGGCTCGCGTCCGGCCTCGCGGCCCGCGGCGGGGAAGAAGCGCTCGATCCGCGACGGGCACTCGAGGACGGCGGAGCGGGCGGCCGCGGTCCACGGGTGCTCGGCGTGCGAGGAGGCGCCGCCGAGCGCCTCCTCCATCGCCGCGAGGCTCGCCACGGCCAGGCGGGGCGCGTCGTGCGAGTGCCGGGGCAGCTCGACGGCGGCCATCCCGCGGTAGCCGATCTCGGCGAGGGTCGCGAAGGCGGCCGCGAGGTCGAGCGATCCGGTGCCGAGCTCGAGGTGCTCGTGCCGCTCCGGGAGCATGTCGTCGACCTGCACGTTCAGGAGCAGGTCCCCAGCGCTGCGGAGGGCTCCGACCACGCCGTCCGGCTCCACCACGACGCAGTGGCCGAGGTCGACCGTCAGCCCGACCGACTCCGGGTCGCCGAGCTCGCGGCGCAGCAGCAGCGCGTCGGCGACCGTCTCCACCAGCATCCCCGGCTCGGGCTCGACGGCCAGCCGCACGCCGTGGCGCTCGGCCGTCGCGACGACGCCGCGCATGCGCTCGACGAGCAGCCGCCAGGCAGCGGCCGCATCGGCGCCCGCCGGCACGACCCCCGACCAGAGGGAGACGGCGTCGGCGCCCAGCAGCGCGGCGATCTCGATCGCGCGCTCGAGGAAGCGGACGCGGGGGCCGGCCTCCTCGTCGACCAGCGTGGGGCGGTGCTTCGCGAACGGGTCGAGCAGGTACCGCGCGCCCGTCTCGACGACCACGCGCAGGCCCAGCTCGTCGAGCCGCGACCGGAGCGCCAGCGTCCGCTCGCGCCAGTCGGCCGCGAAGGGATCGAGGTGCGGGTGCCCGAGGGTGAGCGCGACGGCGCGGTACCCCGCGGCGTGGATCACCGTGAGCGCGTCGTCGAGGGTGTGGTCGGCGAAGCCGTTGGTGCCGTAGCCGAGGACGGGTCCGGTGGCGCTCATGTGATGTCCGCCGTCCGCGGGCGGCGGAGCAGGAGGGAGCCGAGCGCGTCGAGCGCGAGCAGCGCCGCCCCCAGCTCGGGACGCTTCAGACCGGCGAGCGCGGCCTGCAGCGGGATCATCCCGGTGATGCCCGCGCGGGTCGCCGTCCGCGCGGCCGCGGCCGTCGGCGTCCGCACGGCCTGCAGCTGCGCGGTGAGCACGAGCAGGAGCCAGCGGCCGAGGCCCGCGGCGACGACCGCGGCGGGGGCGGCCCGGCGCTCGGCCAGAGCGCCGGCCGCGGTGGACAGCGCGATCGCCGCGGTGCCGGCCGAGACCGCTCCCGCCGTGACCGGAGTGGTGCCGTGCACCTCGCCGCGCGAGAGCACGGTGACGCCGAGCGTGTGCGCGGCCACAGCGGCGGAGGCGGGGGCCGCCGCGCGCACGCCGTCGACGCCCGCACCGAGCAGCACGTCGAGACCGCGGCAGGCCGCCATCACGACCGGGCCCAGCGGAGTCGGCTTCGCGAGCAGGTCGTACGACCAGATCCCGGCCGCGAGCGGCAGCGAGAGCGCGAGCGAGCGCCGCCCGTCCACGACGGCCGCCACGGCGATCCCCGCCGCGGTCAGCGCGGCCGCCGTGCCCAGCGCCGCCGAGCGCCGGATGCGCCCCGAGGGGATCGGCCGCTCGGGCCGCTCCCGGGCGTCGAGCTCGGCGTCCGCGTAGTCGTTGAGCGCCATGCCCGCCGAGTAGAGCAGCGCCGAGGCTAGCGGGAGCGCGACCGTGCGCGCTCCCACTCCGCGGCCCGCCCACGCTCCGCCCGCGACGGTGTCGCCGATCACGGTCAGCGCGGCCTTCGCGCGGACCAGCTCGAGGTAGTCGCGCAGCTCAGCCATCGCTCCGCGTCCCGCTCGTCACCGGGGTGCGGCGCTCGGCGACGAGGGCGCCGGTGCGGGCGGACCAGGCCACCAGCTCGGCCGTCTGCTCGGCGAAGCCGTGCACGTCGCTGCCCCACGGGTCCTTGAAGAAGAAGCCGAGCTCGCCGACGGGGCCCGAGACGCCGGCCTCGTCCGCGAGCGCCAGCAGGCGGGCGAGGTCGAGGATCAGCGGCGCCGCGAGTGCCGAGTCGTACGCCGACCAGATCGTCTGCACCGTGATCCGCGAGCCGAGGAATCCCTCGGCGTGCACGTGGTCCCAGGCGGTCTTGACGTCGCCGAGGTCCGGGACGTTGTCGATGTGGAGCGGAGTGACGACGTCGTCGCCGAGGAGGCTGCGCAGTCCGCGGTTCTTCGAGACGAGCTTCGAGCGCACCGCCTCCGGGTCGGCGAGGGTCTGCCCGTCGCCGCCGCCGAGGAGGTTCGCGCCCGCCCACGAGAGCACGCGCATCCCGCGCGCCGTGAACATCGGCGCGAGCACGCTGCGGAGCAGGGTCTCCCCCGTCTTGCCGTCCTGGCCGGCGATCGGGATCCCGGCCTCGGCGGCCCACTCCTCCAGGGCCGGCAGAGCCAGCGCGGTCGAGGGAGTGAAGCAGGCGTAGGCCGCGCCCGCGACGACGGCCGAGAGGGCGGCGATCGAGCTCGGCGGCAGGAGGCGCTCGCCCGGACGCGCCAGGGCGGCGCGCAGAGCGGCGAGGTCGTGGAACTCGGGACGGTCGGCCGGCAGCACCTCGGTCGAGGCGACGTCGATCACGACGACCCGGGCGAGGCCGTGGCGCTCGCGGAAGGCGACGATGTCGGCTGCCCGGCGGTCGATCTCCTCCTGCTGCGACGCGGCGTCGGAGGGGGCGAGGCGGATCTCGGCGTCGGTCGCGTCGATCCGGTCGGCCACCTCGGCGACGACCGAGGTCGGGAACATGCCGCCGGCCGCGAGGCCCGTGGCCTTCTCGAGCAGCGGGGTCGGCGAGACGTCGTGGCCGCCGATGACGATGTCGGCGAACCCGGCGAGCGGGACGTCCTCGAAGGCGGGGGTCGCGGTGGCGCAGCCCGAGCTGGGCGCGGCTCCGGCGGCGATGGCGTGCAGGCCCACGGCGGCCGTGGTGGCGACGCTGCCCCGGGCCCCGATCAGCCAGAGGCCGATGCGCCCACTCGATCGGGGGGCGCCTGTGGTGGTGGTGTCGGACGAGGTCATCGTTCTCTCCTGTCTGGAAGGGCTGGCTGAGCGGCGATCGTCGGGGCGCACCCGGGCGATCGGAGTGGGGAGGGGCCGCGGCCGGGCGCGCGTCGCGCCTCCGGCCGGCCGTGTTGCGCAGGACCCGCACGCAGGGCCCGCCGAGATTGCGCAACCGTGCGTCGACTGGTTTCCTCAGGTGTGCTGTCCCCCGAACCCGTCCTCCGGGCCGAGAGAAGGAGCTGAGCGTGGCCGAGCGCGCGGGTACCGCGACCGGCGACATGCTGAGGCTGTTCGCCGACGGTCGACCGCGCACCCGCGCCGAGCTGGTCGAGGAGACGGGCCTCGCGCGGACCGCAGTGATGACGCGCCTGGAGCAGTTCTTCGAGCTCGGACTGATCGCGCACCTCGACCGCGCTCCGTCGACCGGCGGCCGTCCGTCCGCGCGTCTCGTCTTCGACCCGGCCGTCCGCTCGCTCCTGGCCATCGACCTGGGCGCGGCGCACTCGACCATCGCGCTGACCGACTTCGACGGCCGCATCATCGCCGAGCGCCGCGAGGAGCTCGACATCGCGCAGGGCCCCGTGGCGGTGCTCGGGCACGCGCTCGACGTCTGCGACGGGATCCTCGCCGCGGCCGGGGTCGACCGCTCCGCCCTCGCGGGCATCGGGGTCGGCGTGCCCGGCCCGGTGGAGCACGCGAGCGGCCGCCCGGTGCGCCCGCCGATCATGCCCGGCTGGGACGGCTTCGACATCCCCGCCTTCGTGCGCCGGCGCTACGACACCACGGTGCTCGTCGACAACGACGTGAACCTGCTGGCGCTCGGTGAGCGGGCCTCGCGCTTCCCGCACGCCCTCGACCTGATGTTCGTGAAGGTCGGCACCGGCATCGGCGCGGGCATCGTCTCGTCCGGGCTGCTCCAGCGCGGAGCCCTCGGCTCCGCGGGTGATCTCGGCCACGTCCAGGTGCCGCGCACGGCCCCGGCCGCGGCGGGCGGTCAGGAGGGGGACCTCGAGGCGGTCGCGGGCGGCTCCGCTCTGGCCGCCGGGCTCGCCCGGGCGGGCCGCGACGTGCAGTCGGTGCGCGAGCTGATCGACCTGCTGAAGGCGCGCGATCCCGAGGCCGTCGAGGCGGCGCGGATCGCGGGACTGCAGCTCGGCGAGGTGCTGGCCACCTGCGTGAGCCTGCTGAACCCCTCCGTCATCGTGCTGGGCGGCGCGGTCGCCCTCGCCAGCCCGGAGATCCTGACGGCCGTGCGCTCGGTGATCGACGAGCGCTCCCTCCCCCTCGCGACGCAGCGGCTCGACGTGGTGACCGCCGAGCTGGGCGGCAGCGGGGGCGTACGCGGTGCCGCGCTGATGCTGCGCGGGCACCTGCTCAGCCCCGCCGTGGTGGACGGCTTCCTCGAGCAGCTGCGCGCCGAGGGGCGGGCGGTCCGCTAGAGCGGCGGCCTCGCGCCCGGAGGCGGCGGGCCGCGCCGGCGCGATCCCCCGCGGACCGCGTCGGCCGCACCCGGTCAGGAGCGGACCTCCGCGCGGTCGGCGTCCTCCGGCTGGGCGCCGAGAGCGGCGGCGACGGCGGCGTCGATGCGCGCCTGCTCCCCCGCGGCCCGGCGGCGGCGGCGGACGACGGTCAGCACGATGAGCCCGATGAGCAGGGCGAGGAGGAGCACGGCGCTCCACGGCACGGCCGCGGCCGAGGTCTCGGCGGTGGCGACCGGCACGTCGGGGACGACGACGGCGGAGTCGGCCTGCGCGGCCTGGTCGGCGGTGACGACGGTGCCCGAGAGCGCGGCGCGGGCGGTCGCGACGAAGAGCGGCCAGACTCCGGCGACGGTCACGGTGCGCGAGACGGAGGTTCCGGGGAGGAGCTCGGGCAGCGGCTCCGGGTCGGTCGCGGACACCGGCGCGAGGCCGAAGAGGCCGGCGACGCTGATCTCGGCGCCCGGCGCGATGCGGGTGTTGCCCGCGTTGGTCACGGTGTAGTCGACGGTCGCGGAGCCGGGGGCGAAGGGGTTCCAGCCGCCCTCGTACGAGACGGCGAGGCCGTCGATCGACAGGCGCGGGGCGAGCTCGCCGCCGACGCGGAGGTACATCCGCGAGCCCAGGCGCCGGTCGACCGAGACTCCGGTCTCGCCCTGCACCAGGATCGAGGAGACGACGCCCGCGGCGTAGTCGCCCGGGGTCACGTCGTCGGGGACGACGACCTCGAACGGGACCTGCACGCTCTCGCCGGCGGGCACGGTGACCTCGGGCTCGGGGAACGCGATCCAGCTGCCGAGCTGCGTCGAGGGCTCCGCGGCGGGGAGCAGGTCGAGCTGGCCGGCCTCGGTGATGAAGCCGTCGGAGCCGTAGACGCGGAACGTCTGCTCCTCGTCGTCGTAGTTGGAGACGATCAGGGCGTCGCTGAGGCGGCCGCCGGGATCGAGGGCGTACGCGTAGTTCGGCCGCTCGCTGCCCTGCTCGGTGTCGGCGGGGCGCACCCCCCAGGTGACCGGCGTGGAGGCGGGGTCCGCCTCCTGGGCACCCGCCTGAGCCGAGAGGCCGCCGGCTGCGAGGAGCGTCATCAGCAGCAGGGCGGCGGTGGTGCGGGAGGTGCGTGGCATGAGCGACATCGATCAGGCTTCCGTTGCAAGGGGGGATGCCTCCCCGCGGGACGCCGCTCCGGTACGCGGCACGCCGAGCGGGGCGGACCGGAGTGGCGTCTCGCGGGGAGACGGGGGGAGGGTGGGGCGGCCCGGAGGCCGCCCCACCGGTGCTAGCCGAGCGCGGTGAGCGTCAGCGTCGCGGTGTAGGTGCCGGTTCCGACCGAGAGCGGGAGCTTCAGGTCGAGGTCGGCGCCCAGGACCGAGGATCCGGTCGGGTGCTGCGCCGCGGCGGAGCCGAGGACGCGGGGCGTGGCGAGGCCGTTGCCCGAGTCGAACCCGGAGGGGACGGCTGCGCCGGCGACGGCACCGCCCGTGTTCTCCAGGACCTCGGGGGTCCAGCCGAGGTGCTTGCCCGAGAACGTCTTCTCGCCGGAGCGGAAGTCGCTCAGCTGGCCGGTGACCGACCAGGCCGGGCCGTTGAGGCGGGTGTCGGTCACGCGGACCGGCACGAGCTCACCGGAGGCGGCGAAGTGGTCGCCCTGCTCCTCGGCGACGCCGAGGTTCACCAGGTTGCTGGTGCCCTCGAGCGTCCAGGTCAGCTCGCCCTTGTTGGCCTCGGGGACGATGACGGCCACGGCCTGGTCGCCGGCCGCCGCAGCGCCCGCCGCCGTTCCCGTGAAGGTGCCGTCGACTCCGGCGGCGGTGTTGCCCGCGCCGAAGTTGACCGCCGGCGCGTTGTCGGCGAGCGCGATGCGCCCGCCGACCGTCGAGCCCGCGAGCTGGACGTTGCCGGAGTTGCCCGAGAGCGTGAGGTTCCCGCCCACCGTGTTGCCGAGGGCCGAGGCCGAGCCGTCCTCGTTCGCGCCCAGGAGGACGCCGCGCGAGGAGCCGGTGACGGCGAGCGAGCCGCCGACGATGGCGCCCTGCACGTTCACGCCGAAGTCGCTGCCGGCGAAGGTGGCGTCGCCGCCGACGCTGGTGCGATCGACGTCGACGTAGTTCGCCGCGTCGGTGCTGACCGAGCCGTCGACCGAGAGGTCGCTGAACTCGACGTCGATCCCGCCGGCCTCGACCATGCCGCCGACCGTGAGGTCGCGCAGGTAGAGGAAGCCGTTGCGGCTGCCGTCCGAGAACGAGACGACGTCTCCGCCGACGCTGGTGCCGTCGATCGAGATGCCGTACGCGTCGGTGCCGATGACGTCGCCGCCGATGGTCGCCGAGGTGGCGTCCAGCCAGGCGTCGTCGCCGACGATGACGTTGCCGGTGACGGTCACATTGCCGAGCACGCAGGTCTGGCCCGCGCCGACGTTGAGGTCTCCGGTGATCGTCTGGTTCCCGAGCTCGGTGGTGCAGTCCGTCGTCGCCGCGAAGGCGGACGGTGCGGCGACCATCGCGAGGGAGGCGGCCGCGAGGACCGCCGTGGGCGTCTTCCACTTCATGGGGGTTCTCCTCGGTGCGCTCGTGCGCGTCGTGCTGGTGGTGGTGCTGTCGGTGCGGCGCGCGCGGCGCGAGGTGCGCTCAGCCACGGAGCGCAGCGATCGCGGAGTAGCTGCGGGAAGCGGCCTCGAGGGAGTTCCCCGTGCTCGGCGGCGTCGCCAGCGTGGGAGCGGTGTCCTGCTCCCAGACGCCGAAGCGCTGGCCGCGGTCGCGCAGCTCCGAGAGGAACGCCTGGTAGGGCAGGTTGCCCGCGCCGAACTCGACGATGTCGTAGCCGTTGGTGTTGGCGTTGTTCGTCTTGCCGTCCTTGAGGTGCAGGATCGGGTAGCGGCGCGGGTTGCGCTTGATGTAGTCGAGCGGCTCGAAGCCCGGGTAGAGCTTCTTGCCGACGTACGCCCAGTAGACGTCCATCTCGAGGTACACGTGACGCGGGTCGGTGTTGTCGTAGAAGAGGTCGTACAGGCGGGTCTTGGGGTCGTCCGTGGCGAACCCGAACTCACCGGCGTGGTTGTGCTGGTAGAGCTTCATGCCCGCGGCCGAGACCTGCTGGCCCCACTTGTTCCACTCCTCCGCCGCGGCGAGGTAGCCCGCCTTGGTGTTGACGTTGGTGGGCGCGTTGCCGGTGCCGAGGTGCGGCGTGCCGAGGATCTGCGCGATCTCGATCTGCTTGCCCAGCTCCGAGCGGAGGAGGTTGGTGCCGACGTGCGAGCCGACGGCGCGGAGGCCGTTGTCGTCGAGCAGCTGGCGGATCTGCTGCGGGGTGATCGCTCCGACGTTGCCCTGGGTGTACCCGGCGAACTCGATCTCGCTGTAGCCGATGCGGCCGAGCTCCTCGAAGACGGCCCGGAAGCCGAGCGACGAGACCTTGTCGCGGACGCTGAAGAGCTGGATGCCGATGCGGTTGATCGGGACCAGGCGCGTGGATCCGGACGAGGGCGCGGGGGCGGCCGTCGCGGGCGCCGCGAGGGCTCCCGCTCCGACGCCGACCGCGACGGTCGATGCGGCCAGGGCCGTCATCAGCGAGCGCCGGCTCATCGGCTTGGCCGTGATGGATGCGTGGTGGTGGTGCATCATTTCTCCTTCGAAATGGCAGATGGTGCAGGGGGTGGGGGGCCGGCCGGCCCGGTCGAGCCGGCCGGCCCCTGCGCGGGGGCTACTGCTGGACGGTGAGGTTCAGCAGCGCCGACGCGGCGTTGGTGTCCGCCGTGGCGGTGTGGGTGACGGTCAGCTTGTAGCTGCCCGCCGCGAGCTTCGGGAGCGTCACCACGACGTGCCCGTTCTCGTCGAGGGTCCCGGTGAGCATCGCGACGGTGGAGAGGTTCCTCTTCACCATCACGCTCACCTGACCGGTGCCGGCGACACCCGTCGAGGACTTCGCGTCGACCGTGACCTGCGCGCTGGCGCCCGGCTTGACCGGGTTGGGCGAGACGGTCGCGGTGAGCTCCGAGGCGGCCTTCGAGACGATCAGGCGGGCGGTGCCCTCCGAGGCCTTGAAGGTGGCGTCCGAGCCGTACGCCGCACGGAGGGTGTGGGTGCCGGCGCCGAGGGTCTTCGGCAGGGCGAAGGTCGCCTTGCCGTCCTTCAGCGTCGCGCGGCCCAGCTCGGTGGCGCCCTCGTACAGGACGACCTCTCCGCCGGGGTTCCCACCCTGACCGGTGACCGTGACGGTCGCCTCGCCCGGTGCCCCGAAGGTCACGCGGGGAGCCGAGAGCGCCACGGTGGTGGTCGACGCGGCGGTCGGGGCGTTCGCCGCGGCCAGGTCGATCGTGAACTTCACCGTGCCGACCGCCGAGACGTTGCCGCCGGTGTCGGTGGCGCGGTACTGGATCGTCCGGGCGCCGTTCGTGGTGAACGGGACCGTGTACGCGCCGTTGACGGCGCGGACCGTGGTCCACGTCGTGCCGTTGTCGGCGGAGTACTGGACGGTGGAGAGCGCTCCGTTGTCGGTGGCGGTGAGGCCGAGGGTCACGGGCTTGTTGTAGACGCCGCCGACGCCCGCAGGCGCTGCCGGGTCGAGGGTCGCCGCGACGGTCGGAGCCGTCTTGTCACCGGCGCCGACACCCTGGAAGGTGAGGGAGTCGAGCGACAGGCCGCTGGGCGAGGTCACGTAGAGCGAGCCGGTGCCGCGGGGGACGTTGGTGCCGAAGGGGACGAGGACGTCCTTCCAGCCGGCTCCCGCGGGGATGGTCGCTGTTCCGAAGGGCGCTGCGTCGGCAGCGTTCCAGCGGAGGTCGACGGTGCCCTCACCGGTGGCGCGGACCACGACGCCGGTCAGGTTGGCGAAGTTCACCGGGTCCCAGCGCAGGAAGGATCCCGCACCGAGTCCGCTGACGGCGTTGCCGCCGCTGGCTGTGGTGTCCGCGTAGGGCAGGACGCCCTCACGGGCGGCGTGCTCCGCCTCCTGCGTCTTCGGGTTCAGCCGCAGCGTCGCCTCGGCCGCAGCCGGGGGCAGGCCGTTGAAGCCGCCGTCCGTGTAGGTCACGACGACGGTGCCGTACAGCAGCGCGCCGGGGCCGTGCTCGGGCGAGTCCTTGGACGTCGGGAACGCTCCCTTGGCACCGGTGCCGGTGACCTCGGGGTGGGCGTGCTCGTCGTGGCCGAGGCCGTAGGTCCAGCCCACGCGGCTGCTGACGATCTGGTCGCCGTCCTCAGCGTCCTTGCCGGTCACCTGGTAGGGGATCGCGTCGCCCCAGCTGAAGAACGAGCCGTTGCCGGGCGTCTGGATCTGGATCTGCGGCGCCTGGTTGCCGACCGAGATGACCCGCGAGGTCAGGCTGAACTTGCCCTTGGCGTCGGTGACGCGCAGACGGGCCGTGAACTGTCCGAGCTCGGTGTAGGTCTTCTTGACGGTCACTCCGGTGGCGTCGAAGGTGCCGTCGCCGTCGAAGTCCCAGTCGTAGGTGAGCGCGTCGCCCTCGGGGTCGGTCGATCCCTTGGCGTCGAACGTGACCTCGAGCGGGGTCTGCGAGGCGGACAGGGGGGTCGCGGTGAAGCGGGCCTGCGGCGCCTTGTTGCCCTCGGCGTAGTCGATCCGGTACAGGCCCGCGTCGGGGTTGGCGCGGAAGAATCCGTCGCCGTACTCGATCACGTACATCGACCCGTCGGGGCCGAACTCCATGTCCATCGGGTTGTCGTGGATCGGCTGCGCGGCCTGGCTGAGCGCCGCGTTGGGGAGGAAGTCCTCGATGTGCGTGACCGCGCGGTCCTCATCGAGCGTGAACGCCGCGATGTAGTCCTGCGAGAACTCGCCGAAGAAGGTCTTCTTGTCCCAGTACTCCGGGAACTTCGACGTCGAGGTGTTGTCCGCGTCGAAGTGGTACACCGGTCCGCCCATGGGGCCCTGGCCGGTGCTGGTCCCGAAGTTGACGAGCTCGTCGAACGGCTGGTCGCCGGGGTTGTCGCCGTAGTAGACGGTCGCCGCCTTGGCGTCCGGGATGTCGACCAGGCCGGTGTTCCAGCGCGAGTTGTTCTTCAGGTTCTCCGGGTCGAAGAAGCCGCGGGGCGTCGACGTCTCGAAGTTCCACTCGTTGTACGGCGCGTTGGGTCCGTGGACGTAGGGCCAGCCGGAGTTGTGCGGCTCGTCCAGTCCGGTCGCGTTCCACTCGACGAGGCCCATCGGGCCGCGGACGCCGTCGGCCGCAGCGGCCTTCGTGGCGTCGGGGCCGTAGTCGCCCCAGGAGAGGGTGTTCGTCTCGGCGTCGACGTCGATCTTGAACGGGTTGCGGACGCCCATCACGAAGATCTCGGGGCGGGTCTTCTCGGTTCCCACCGGGAAGAGGTTGCCCTCGGGGATCGTGTACGAGCCGTCCTCCTGCACGGTGATCCGGAGGATCTTGCCGCGGAGGTCGTTCGTGTTGCCGGCGCCGCGACGCGAGTCGAAGCCCGGGTTCATGCGGGGCGCGTCGTTGTTCGGCGCGAAGCCCGCGGCACCCGGAGCGCTCGCCGGCGTGTTGTCGCCGGTGGAGAGGTACAGGTTGCCGTCGGCGTCCCAGTCGAAGTCGGCACCCACGTGGCAGCACTGCCCGCGCTGGGTCTCGATGTCGATGATCTTCTGCTCGCTCGCGAGGTCGAGGCCCGAGCCGGTCCACTTGAACCGGGAGAGGCGGTTGATGCCCTTCCACTGGTCCCAGTAGCTGTCGGTCGCGCCCTCGGGCAGCATGTTCGGGGCCGCGCCGGTCGGGGTGTTCCCGGGGGGCGCGTAGACGAGGTAGACCCACTTGTTCTCGGCGAAGTCGGGGTCGATGCCGACGGACTGCAGTCCGTCCTCCGAGTTCTGGTACACGGGGATCGTGTTGACGACACGGGTGGTGCCGGTCTTGGGGTCGGTGTGGCGGATCTCGCCGTTCCGAGCGGTGTGGAGGACCGACTTGTCCGGGAGGACGGCCAGGTCGAGGGGCTCGCCGACGTTCTTCGTCAGCAGGACCTTCTCGTAGTTGCTCCAGTCGAGAGCGGATGCTCCGCCCTCGGAACCGTGGTCCACTCCGTCGTGGGCCGAGGCGGGCAGGCCGAGGGCGGTGAGTCCGGAGACCGTCACCATCCCGGCGATGCCGAGTGCGAGAAGACGCCTGATGCTTCTTCTCGAGGATCGCTTACCATTCATGCGTGATGTGATTCCTTCAATGAGGTGTTCATCGCAGAGGCCGGGTCCGTCGCTGTCCGCACGACTGAGCGGATCCGGTCTCCTCCTGTCCGGCCCTGGGGCCGGTGTCTTGCACTCCTCCTCCTCTCGCGGATGCCGGTGGCGCTGCGCTGCGGGTCGTCAGTGATCCCGGGGCGGCGCCGAGGTGGGGGCCGGCGCGGGATGGTTCCCGCGCCGACCCGGGCTGGTGGGGCCGATCAGGACTCGAAGGCCGAGGGCAGGTACTCGGAGACGTTGTCCTTGGTGACGACCGGCGCGAAGAGCTGGATCTGGCGCGGGACGCCGAGCGAGCTGGTGTCGGCCATCGACTTGTTCTGCTCGACGAGGCGGGCGAGCTTGATGCCGTCCGCGGCCTGGGTCGAGGGGTAGACGACCGTGGCCTTGACGACGGAGTCGTCGGCCTCGATCGCGCGCATCACGTTGGCCGAGCCGGCGCCGCCGACGAAGAGGAACTCGTCGCGTCCGGCGGTGTCGATCGCCGCGAGGACGCCGACGCCCTGGTCGTCGTCGTGGTTCCAGATGGCGTCGATCTTCGGCGCGGCCTGGAGGAGGTTGGCCGCGGCCTGCTCTCCGCCCTGGACGGTGAAGTCGGCGGCGACGCGGTTGTCCACGTCGAGTCCGCAGCCCTCGAGCGCGTCCGAGAAGCCCTGGCTGCGCTCCTGGGTCAGCGGGAGGGAGTCGATGCCGGCGATCTCGGCGACGACGGCGTCGGGGTTGTCGCCGAGCTCCTCGCAGATGTAGGTGCCGGCGCTGACGCCCATGCCGTAGTTGTCGCCGAGGATGGTCGACCGGGCGGCGAAGGGGCTGGAGAACTCGCGGTCCACGTTGATGACGGTGATGCCCGCCTCCATCGCCTGGGTGGCGACCTGCGTGAGCGCCGCTCCGTCGATCGGCAGGAGCACGATCGCGTCGACTCCGTCGTTGATGAAGGTCTCGACCTGGCTGATCTGGAGGTTGACGTCGTTGGTGCCCTCCGCGGTGCGGAGCTCCACGTCGTCGTACTTCTCGGCCTCGGCGATGGCGGCGCGGCTGACCGCGCCCATCCAGCCGTGGTCGGCGGCGGGAGCGGTGAAGCCGATGACGACGTTGTCGCCGGAGGCGTCGTTGTCCGAGGCGGCCACGGCGGCGGCGGTCCCGCCGGAGGCGGCGTTGCCGGTCTCGACCGGGGCGTTCGAGATGCAGCCGGTGAGCATCAGCGCGACGGCGCCGAAGGCGACGCCGGCCGAGCCGAGTCGGGCGGTGCGGGAGAGGCGGCTGCGGGTGAAGGGGCGTGCGGGCATGGAAGTGATCTCCTTCGATCGATCCGAGGGGTCCGAGGGCACACGTGTCCTCGGAGAGGTGACCTGAGTGGTCGGGTGGGTTGCTGTGTGTGGAGGAGCGGGGCCCGAGCCCCGGGGTCAGGACTTCCTGCCGCGGGCGGCGAACCGCTGCTGCAGCAGGACGGCGGCGACGATGATCGCGCCCTTCGCGACGGCCTGAGTCGAGGTCGACATGTTGTTCTGCGTGAACACGTTGGTCAGGGTCGTGAAGATGAGGACGCCGAACACGGTGCCGACGATGGTGCCGCGGCCGCCGGCCAGCAGCGTGCCTCCGACGACGACCGCCGCGATGGCGTCGAGCTCGTAGAGGAGGCCGTTGGTCGAGCTTCCGGCGGTGGTGCGGGCGAGCATCATGACGGCGGCGATGCCGGCGGTGAGCCCGGCGAGGCCGTAGACGTACATGGTGTGGCGGCGGACCTTGATGCCGGCGAGACGGGCCGCCTCCGGGTTGCCGCCGACCGCGATGGTGCGGCGGCCGAAGGTGGTGCGGTTGAGCAGGATCCAGCCGGCGACGGCGACGACCACGAAGATCAGCACGAGCACCGGGATGCCGAGCACGTCGGCGCGGAAGAAGTCGAGGAACGGCGTGACCGTGACGACCTGCGTCTGGCGGTTCGAGATCAGCTCGGCGAAGCCGCGGGCGGCGACGAGCATCGCCAGGGTCGCCATGAAGGCGACGACCCGGCCGTAGGCGATCAGCGCGCCGTTGATGAGGCCGCAGACGAGGCCGACGACGACCGCGGTGAGCACGATCACCAGCCAGGAGGTGTTCGCCGCGTAGTACTGGGTCGAGACCGTGCTCGCCCAGACCGTCGCGAGCCCCATCACGGAGCCGACCGAGAGGTCGATGCCGCCGGAGGTGATGACGAACGTCATGCCGATGCTCAGCACGCCGATGACGGCGGCGAGGCGGAGGATCGTGAGCACGTTGTCGACGCTGGCGAAGCGCTCCCCCGCGGTCGCGAATCCGACGATGCAGAGGATCACCAGCGCGAGCAGCAGCCCGACGTTGCGGCCGAGGGAGCCCTGCATGAGGCGGGCCATCCCGGAGCGGGAGTCCTTCGAGGGCACGCCCCCGGAGGAGCCTCCCGTCGCGGCCGACGCGTGACGGGCGGCGTCCTCCTGCGGACCGCCGATCGACGGCGACGCGGTGTCGAGCTGTCCGCTCACGCTGCACTTCCTTCCATGACGAGATCGAGCACGCGGTGCTCGTCGATCGAATCGGCCGGGCCCTCGTGGACCACGGCGCCGTCGGAGATCACGAGCACTCGGTCGGAGAGTCCGAGGACCTCGCCGATCTCGCTGGAGACCACGAGCACGGCGGCGCCGTTGGTCGCGAGGTCCCTGATCAGGGTGTAGATCTCGGCCCGTGCGCCGACGTCGACCCCGCGGGTCGGCTCGTCGAGCAGCAGGACGCGGCAGCCGCGCACGAGCCAGCGGGCGAGGAGCGCCTTCTGCTGGTTGCCTCCGGAGAGGGTGCGGGCGTCGCGGTCGACCCCGGAGGGCCGCAGGTCGAGGGAGACCGCCTGCTCGGCCGCCGCCGCGCGCTCGGAGCGCTCGTCGAGGAAGCCGCGCTTGGCGAAGCGGTCGAAGGTCGAGAGGGTGATGTTGCGGTAGACCGGCTCGTCCAGGAGCAGGCCCTGGCTCTTGCGCTCCTCCGGGCAGAGGCCGATGCCGGCGTCGACCGACGAGGTGACGGAGCCGGCGCGCAGGCGCTTGCCCGCCACGCTGACCGTCCCGGTGCTGGCGCGGCGCGCCCCGTAGATGGTCTCGAGGATCTCGGAGCGGCCGGAGCCGACCAGCCCCGCGAGGCCGACGACCTCGCCGGCGCGGATCTCGAGGGAGACGTCCGAGAAGGAGCCCTGCAGGCCCAGCTTCTCGACCTTCAGCAGCGTCTCGGCCTCGACGTCGAGCTCCTGGCGGTCCGGGAAGACGTACTCGACGGCGCGGCCGGTCATCAGGGTGATGAGCTTCGAGGTGGGGGTGTCGGCGACCGCGAGGTTCTGCGCGACGGTCGCGCCGTCCTTGATCACGGTGATCCGGTCGCCGATGGCGCGGATCTCGTCGAGGCGGTGCGAGATGTAGACGATGGCGACGCCGGAGGCGGTGAGCTGGCGCACCACGTGGAAGAGGTTCTCCACCTCCTCGGAGTCGAGCACCGCGGAGGGCTCGTCCATGATGATGACCCGCGCGTCGTGCGAGAGGGCGCGGGCCATCTGCACGATCTGCTTGCCGGCGGCGGAGAGCGTGCCGACCTCGCGGTTCGGCGAGATCTCGGAGTGGCCGAGGCGCTCCATCAGCTCGCGGGTGATCCTCGTGGCCTTCGCCCGGGCGGTGAAGCCGCCGCGGGAGAGCTCGTGGCCGAGGAAGATGTTCTCGGCGACGGAGAGGCCGTCGACGACGTCGAGCTCCTGGTACATCGTCGCGATGCCCAGGGCGAGGGCCGCCGTCGGGGACGGGATCGTGACGACGTTCCCGTCGACGAGGATCTCGCCCTCGGTGGGCTGGTGGGCCCCGGCGAGGGTCTTGATGAGGGTGGACTTGCCGGCGCCGTTCTGGCCGAGGAGGCAGTGCACCTCACCGGGTCGGACATCGAGGTCGACGCCGTCGAGAGCACGGGCGCCGGGGAAGACCTTCACGATGCCGCGCATCTGCAGAAGCAGCTGCTGAGACTCGTCGGAGGTGCGGGGAAGAGGCTGTGCAGCAGTGCTGCGGGGGTCTGCGGTGACCATGCGGATGAAGCTACTTCCACTTACGTCGCGGGTCAAGCAAAAGTTCTGAACCGATTCGAAGGCGGTTCGGGTGATCGCCCAGTCCCCCGGAGGGCTTCCTGCTGCCGCGCCAGGGCAGGGATCCGCGGGATTACGCGACATCTGACGGCGGCTGTTGAGACATTCTGTCCGTGATAGAGCGCTCTCCGAACCCTATGAACGTGCTCATGTTCGTGCAGCCCGGGCGCGTCGCCCCGGAGGCGGTCTCGCCGAGCGCGGTAGCGCCCGCGCCCCGACCCGTGGCAGGGTCGTACGGCCGACGAAAGGACGACGATGTCGAACGACCGAGCCCTGCGCGTCGCGATGGTGGGGACCGCCTTCATGGGCCGCACCCACTCGCACGCCTGGCGCACCGCCTCCCGCTTCTTCCCCCTCCCCCTCCGCCCCGAGCTCGCCGTGCTCGTGGGGAGCAACCCCGACTCGACCGCGGAGCGCGCCGAGCGGCTGGGCTGGAGCGAGGCCTCCACCGACTGGCGGGCCGTCATCGCCCGCGACGACATCGACCTCGTCGACATCTGCACCCCGGGCGACACCCACGCCGAGATCGCCATCGCGGCCCTCGAGGCCGGCAAGCACGTGCTGTGCGAGAAGCCCCTGGCCAACTCCGTCGAGGAGGCGGAGCGGATGGTCGCCGCGGCCGCCGCCTCCGGGAAGGTGGCGATGTGCGGCTTCAGCTACCGCCGCACCCCGGCCCTCGCCCTCGCGAAGCGCTTCATCGAGGAGGGCCGCCTCGGCGACATCCGGCACGTGCGCGCCCAGTACCTGCAGGACTGGCTGTCCGACTCCGAGGCGCCGCTGACCTGGCGCCTGCAGAAGGAGCGCGCCGGCTCGGGCGCCCTCGGTGACATCGGCGCGCACAGCATCGACACCGCCCAGTGGCTGACCGGCCGCGGCATCACCTCGGTCTCGGCGACGCTGCGCACCTTCACCACCGAGCGCCCCGTGCTCAGCGAGCAGGTCGGCCTCGGCGGCCGTGCCGGTGCCGACGCCCCGCGCGGCGCCGTGACCGTCGACGACGCCGCGGCCTTCACCGCCTCCTTCGAGGGCGGCGCCCTGGGCGTCTTCGAGGCGACCCGCGTCGCGACCGGCCGCCGCAACGCCAACCGGATCGAGGTGAACGGCGAGCTCGGCTCGATCGCGTTCGACTTCGAGCGGATGAACGAGCTCGAGTACTACGACGCCCGCGACCCCGAGGAGGCGCAGGGCTTCCGGCGCATCCAGGTCACCGAGCCGGCGCACCCGTACATGTCCGCCTGGTGGCCGACCGGGCACGGCATCGGCTACGAGCACCTCTTCACGCACCAGGTCGTCGACCTCGTCGAGGCGATCGCCGGCGGCACGGCGGTCACGCCCACCTTCGCCGACGCCCTCGACGTGCAGCGAGTCCTCGACGCGGTGGCCACCAGCGCCGGCGCGTCGTCCGTCTCCACGCCGGTCGCCCGCTGACCCGACCCCTCCCCGCGAGATGCCGCCCCGGTACGCCTCCCCTGCGTGTCGCGTACCCGAGTGGCCTCTCGCGGAGGGGGACGGAGGGCTGGTGTGGGAACGCGTTCGGCGCCGTGCGCCGATCCTGCGCCATAATGCGCCTATGAGCAAGAAGATTGACGCCGCGCATCGCGCGCTGGTAGACGCCCTCGACAAGCACGCCCGACTCGTCTCGGACAAGGAGTCGAAGCCGCGGAAGGTCGAACGGGCGGGAGCCGAGCTCCGCGCCGCGACGAAGGCGTACGCCGCGCTCGTGTCCGCGCGCACCGGCGCCGCGAGCCCCTTCGCCGACCTGGCCGACCCCCGCCTGGACAAGCCGACCATCGCGTCGCTCCGGGCCGAGCGGGACGCGATCGCGAAGCGGATCGCCAAGCACGAGGCGTCGGCGGGCGAGGACGGCGCGCTCGCGAGCTGAGCGGCCGCCACGGCGCGGTCAGGCGGTGAGCGCGCGCCTCCGCTGCCTCCGAGTCGCCGTGTTACGCGCGGGTTCCGCGCGGGTCCGAACGCCTTCGTAAGGTGATCCCCGGGATCCGCGCAGTCGCGGCGCCGAGCGACCGGAGGCCGGTCGCAGCGCCGGCGGTGACCAGCACCGCTCGGTCGGCGCCGAGTGCCCGGATCCTCTCCACGGAAGGATCCCCACAGCCATGACCCTGCGCACCCGACTCCTCGCGACCTCCGCGATCGCCGCCTCCGCCGCCCTCCTCCTCGCCGGCTGCTCCGGCGCGGGCGGCGGCGACGACACCGTCCGCATCGGCGTGGTCGGCGCGAGCGACCCCTACTGGGCCACCTACGAGAAGGCCGCCGCCGACGCCGGGATCGACGTCGAGATCGTCGACTTCAGCGACTACAACCAGCCCAACCCCGCCCTCACCGAGGGCGAGATCGACCTCAACCAGTTCCAGCACATCGCCTACCTGGCGCAGTACAACACCTCGGCCGACGCCGACCTCGTGCCGATCGGCGCGACCGCGATCTACCCGCTCGGCCTCTACTCCTCGCAGTACGACGACGTCGCGGACATCCCCGCCGGCTCCACCGTCGCGATCCCCAACGACGAGACCAACCAGGCGCGCGCGCTGCTGGTGCTGCAGTCGGCCGGGCTCGTCGAGCTGAAGGACGGCGGCGGAGTGCTCTCGAACGTCGACGACGTCGAGTCCTCCTCGAAGGTGGAGGTCACCGCGCTGGAGGCCTCCCTCACCCCGACGTCGCTCCCGGACGTGGCCGCCGCGATCATCAACAACGACTTCATCGAGAACGTGGGCCTGAAGGCCTCGGACGCGATCGCCCAGGACGACCCGAGCGACCCCGCCTCCCTGCTCTACACGAACATCTTCGCCGCCCGGGCCGGCGACGCCGAGAACGAGACCTACACGAAGCTCGTCTCGATCTACCAGGACAGCCAGGACGTGCTCGACGGCGTCTCGGAGCAGTCCGGCGGCACCGCGGTCTTCCTGAAGACCCCGGCCTCCGAGCTGGAGACCTCGCTCGAGTCCGCCGAGACCGACATCTCCGCCGCCTCCTGACTCCGGCACCCGCGGCACCGCGCCGGTCGGGTCCTCCGCTCGCGGAGCTCCCCACCGGCGCGGTCCCGCGCCTCCCCCGCAACAGAAAGGGCGCCCCGTGCCGCTCATCCGCATGACCGACGTGCGCAAGGTGTACCCCGGCGCAGGGCGCGGCGCCGCCCCGACCGCGGCCGTCGACGGCGTGAGCCTCGAGATCGAGGCGGGCGACGTCTACGGCGTGATCGGCTACTCCGGCGCCGGCAAGAGCACGCTCGCGCGCCTCGTCAACGCTCTGGAGCCCGCGACCAGCGGCAGCATCGAGATCGACGGCCGCGAGACCGTGGGCCTGCCCGAGCGCGAGCTGCGCCGGCTGCGCCTGGGGATCGGGATGATCTTCCAGCAGTTCAACCTGTTCGGCTCGAAGACCGTGGGGCAGAACGTCGCCTACCCGCTGCAGGTCGCGGGCGTCCCGCGGGCGGAGCAGCGCGCCCGCGTCGACGAGATGCTCCGCTTCGTCGGCCTGAGCGACAAGGCGCGCAGCCACCCGGAGCAGCTCTCGGGCGGGCAGAAGCAGCGCGTCGGCATCGCCCGCGCCCTCGCCGCCTCCCCGCGCATCCTGCTGGCCGACGAGGCCACCAGCGCGCTCGACCCGGACACCACCGGCGAGGTGCTCGCCCTCCTCCGCCGCATCAACGAGGAGCTGGGCGTCACCATCGTCGTGATCACCCACGAGATGGACGTGGTCCAGCAGCTCGCGACGAAGGTCGCGGTGATGGAGTCGGGCCGCATCGTGGAGCGCGGGCCCGTCTTCGACGTGTTCTCGGCCCCGCGCGAGCCGGTCACCCGCCGCTTCGTCTCCACGGTCGTCCGCTCGGTGCCCTCGCCCGCGGAGGCGGCCGTGCTGCGTACGCGCCACCGCGGCCGGCTGGTCACGCTCTCGTTCTCGGACGACTCCGCCTCCCAGGGCGACGTCTTCGCCGAGGTCGCGGCGGCCGGCGTGCCGCTCGAGCTCGTCTACGGCGGCATCACCGACGTCCGCGGACGGGCCTTCGGCCACCTCACGGTCGCCCTCGACGCGCCGGACGGCGTCGTCGACCCCCTCCTCGCCCGCCTCGGCGGACGCGTCGCCCTCACGGAGGTGCCCCGATGAACGAGCTGATCCCGCTCCTGCCCAAGCTCGTCCAGGCGACCGGCGAGACGCTCTACATCGTCGCGCTGAGCCTCCTCTTCGGCGGGCTCGGCGGACTGCTGATCGGACTGGGCCTCGCGCTCACCCGCGGCGGCGCCCTCTACGCGAACCGGGTGGTCCACGGACTGCTCAACGTGATCGTGAACGTGTTCCGGCCGATCCCGTTCATCATCTTCATCGCCGCGGCCCAGCCGCTGGCCCGGCTGGTGGTCGGCTCCGGCATCGGCACGGACGCCATCGTCTTCACCCTCTCGCTCGGCGCCGCCTTCGGCATCGGGCGGATCGTGGAGCAGAACCTGCTGACCGTGCAGCCCGGCGTGATCGAGGCGGCGCGGTCGGTCGGAGCGAGCCGGTTCCGGATCGTCCGCACGGTGCTGCTGCCGGAGGCGCTCGGTCCGCTGATCCTCGGCTACACGTTCGTGTTCGTCGCCGTGATCGACATGTCGGCGGTCGCCGGATACATCGGCGCCGGCGGGCTCGGCAACTTCGCGATCCAGTACGGCTACCGGCAGTTCGAGCCGGTCGTCACCTGGGCCGCGGTGCTCGTGATCATCGTGATCGTGCAGCTGGTGCAGCTGCTCGGCAACGTGCTGGCCCGCCGCGTCCTGCGCCGCTGAAGCCGCCCCCGCACGAAAGCGGGACGCCACTCCGGTACGCGACACGCAAGGGTCGCTGTACCGGAGTGGCGTCTCGTGGAGGCCCGTCCGCCGGGGCGGGAGGCGTCAGTAGCGCGGCTTGCGCTCCGGGCGCTCGCTCGAGCGGCTCGGGCCGCTGGGGCGTCCGCCGCGGTCGGCGCCGGCGCGGCTCGGACGGCGGTCCGGCTTCAGCTCGATCAGCTGCCCGCTGATGCGGGTGTCGGCGAGGCGGTCGAGCACGTCCTGGGGCAGGTCGGCCGGCAGCTCCACGATCGAGAAGTCCGGGCGGATGTCGATGTGCCCGAAGTCGCCGCGGTTGAGGCCGCCCTCGTTCGCGAGCGCGCCCACGATCTGGCGGGGCTCGACGCGCTGGCGGCGGCCGACCTCGATCCGGTACGAGGCGAGGTTGCTGTTCGCCGGGCGCTGACGGCGCTCGGGACGCTCGCCCCGGTCGCCGCCGCGGTCGAAGCGGTCGCCGCGCTCGGGACGGTCGCCCCGGTCGGGCCGGGAGTCGCGGTCCTCGCGCTCGCGACGGGCGAAGCGGGGGTCGTCGGGCGAGAGCAGCAGCGGCTCCTCGCCCTGCGCGACGATGGCCAGCGCGGCGGCGACGTCCGACTCGACCACGTCGTGGTGCTCGACGTAGTGGCCGATGATGTCGCGGAAGCGCTGCAGGCGCTCGGTGTCGGCGAGCGCCGCGGTGATCGCGTCGTCGAAGCGCGAGAGGCGGGTGACGTTGACGTCCTCGACGCTCGGCATCCGCATCTCGGTCAGCGGCTGGCGGGTGGCCTTCTCGATGGCGGCGAGGAGGCGGCGCTCGCGCGGCGTGACGAAGCTGATCGCCGCTCCGCTGCGCCCCGCGCGACCGGTGCGGCCGATGCGGTGGACGTACGACTCGGTGTCGATCGGGATGTCGTAGTTGACGACGTGGCTGATGCGCTCGACGTCGAGGCCGCGGGCGGCGACATCGGTCGCGACGAGGATGTCGAGCTTGCCGGACTTCAGCTGCTCGACGGTGCGCTCGCGCTGGGCCTGGGCCACGTCTCCGCTGATCGCCGCCGCGGTGTAGCCGCGGGCGCGCAGCTTCTCGGCCAGCGTCTCCGTCTCGCTCTTCGTGCGGACGAACACGATCATGCCCTCGAAGTTCTCGACCTCGAGGATGCGGGTGAGGGCGTCGACCTTCTGCGGGTACGACACCATCAGGTAGCGCTGCGTGGTGTTGACGGAGGTCGTGGTCTTGTTCTTGACCGTGATCTCCTCCGGCTCCTTCAGGTACTTGCCGGAGATGCGGCGGATCTGCGCGGGCATCGTCGCCGAGAACAGCGCGATCTGCTTCTCGACGGGGGTGTCGGCGAGGATCGTCTCGACGTCCTCCGCGAAGCCCATCTTGAGCATCTCGTCGGCCTCGTCGAGCACCAGGAACTTCAGCTGCGAGAGGTCGAGGGTGCCCTTCTCGAGGTGGTCCATGATGCGGCCGGGGGTGCCGACGACGACGTGGACGCCGCGGCGGAGCGCGGAGAGCTGGGTGCCGTAGCCCTGGCCGCCGTAGACGGGGAGGACGTGGACGCCGCGGAGGCCGGACGCGTAGCGCTCGAACGCCTCGCAGACCTGCAGCGCGAGCTCGCGGGTCGGAGCCAGCACGAGGGCCTGCGGCGTCTTCTGCGAGACGTCGAGGCGCGAGAGGATCGGCAGCGCGAACGCCGCGGTCTTGCCGGTGCCGGTCTGAGCGACGCCGAGGACGTCGCGGCCGGAGAGGAGGGACGGGATCGTCGCGGCCTGGATGGCCGAGGGCGTCTCGTAGCCGACCTCCTTGAGGGCCTTGAGGACCGGGTCGGAGAGACCGAGGTCGGAGAAGGTGAGCGTGGGGGCGCTCTCGGAAGCGGTGTCGGCTTCGGGGGCGGAATCGGGGGTATCGGTGGACGCCATGGTGCAACGGTAGTGCTCCGGCGGCGCCGCCGTCCGAGGGAACCCCGAACGCTCGGGCGATCCCGACCCTCCGGAGGCGCCTCGAGCGCCCGTCACGGGGTGAAGTCGAGCAGCACCTTGCTCGAGCGCGAGGCGTCGCGGGCGAGGTCGAAGGCCTCGAGCGCGCGCTCCAGCGGCACCACCTGCGTGACCACCGGCGCCACCGCGAGGCTCCCGTCGGCGAGCGCCGCCAGCACCTCGTCGATCTCGTCGACGAAGCGGAAGGAGCCGATCAGGCGCAGCTCCCGGGTGATCGCGAGCGAGATCAGGGCCGGCTGCTCGCCCGAGGGGAGGAGTCCCACCATCACGACGGTGCCGCCGCGGGCGGCGCCCCGGACGGCCGAGGCGAGGCCGCGCGGGCTGCCCGAGGACTCGAAGACGACGTCGGCCGCGACCTCGGCGATCGCGTCGGCGTCGGTCGCGCGGATCGTCCGGGTCGCGCCGACCGCCCGGGCGATCGCGAGGGGCTCCTCGGCCAGGTCGACGGCGACGATCTCGGCCGCCCCCGCCCGCTTCAGCACGGCGACGATCAGCGCTCCGATCGGGCCGCTGCCGATCACCAGCGCGCGCCGTCCCGACACCTCCCCCGCGCGCGACACCGCGTGCCAGGCGACGCTCGCCGGCTCCACGAGCGCCGCCTCCCGGAGCCCGAGACCGGCGGGCAGCTCGCGGAGCATGCGCGCCGGCAGCACCGCGTGGCGGGCGAACGCGCCCTGGGTGTGCGGCATCCGCGCGGCGCTGCCCAGATAGGTGCCCTCGGTCGCGAGGTTGGGGCGCCCGTCGGGCCACTCGCCGCGAGCGGTCGCGGGGTGCACGGCGACGGCGGCGCCGACCGGGGGTCCCGAGCCGTCCGCCGCTGCCTCGACGACCGTGCCGACCACCTCGTGGCCGAGCGTCAGCGGCTCGCGGAGGATCGACTCGCCCGCGGCGCCGTGCGTCCAGTAGTGCAGATCGGAGCCGCAGATCCCGCCGTACGCGACGGCGACGAGGGCCTCGCCGGGGCCGCGCGGCGCGAGCGGCGCCTCCTCGACGCGGAGGTCGCCGGCGGCGTGGACGACGACGCGGGTGGTGGAGGCGGGGACGAGCGCGGTCATGCGGGTTCCGTTCGGTGGGTCGAGGGGTGGCTCAGACGACGACGGTCATGCCGCCGTCGATGAAGACGACCTGCCCGTTGACGTAGTCCGAGCCGTCGGAGGCGAGCCAGACGGCGGGGCCGATCAGGTCCTCGACGCGGCCCCAGCGCGCGGCGGGCGTGCGGCCGAGGATCCAGCTGTTGAACGCCACGTCGTCGACGAGGCCCTGCGTCATCTCGGTGTGGATGTACCCCGGAGCGATCGCGTTGACCTGGATGCCGTGCTGCGCCCACTCCGCCGTCATCGCGCGGGTGAGATTGCGGATCCCGCCCTTCGAGGCGGTGTAGGGCGCGATCGTCGGCCGCGCGAGATCGGCCTGCACCGAGGCGACGTTGACGATCTTCCCGGCGCCGCGCGGGATCATCCGCTTCGCCGCCGCCCGGCCGACCACGAAGGCGCTGGTGAGGTTCGTGCGCAGCACCCGCTCCCAGTCGGCGACCTCGAGCTCGAGCAGGGGCACGCGGTGCTGGACGCCGGCGTTGTTGACCAGGATGCGCAGCGGGCCCACCGCCTCCTCGATCCAGGCGACGCCCGCCTCGGCGGCCGCGTCGTCGGTGACGTCGAAGGCGCGGGCGTGGATCCGCGGGCGGTCGTCGGTGCCGGGGAACCGCTCCGCGAGCTCGGCGCGGGCGGCCTCGAGGCGCTCGGGGTCGAGGCCGTTCAGGACGACGGTGGCGCCCGCCTCGGCGAGGCCGGTGGCGACGGCGCGGCCGATGCCGCGGCTGGATCCGGTGACGAGCGCCACGCGGTCGGTCAGGTCGAAGAGCACGGTTCCTCCAGAGGGTCGGAGCGGATGTCAGGGCTGCGGAGGCGCCGCGCGCGGAGGGCCCGCGACGGTGCGGCTCGCGAGCGCGCCGATCCCGTCGAGGGCGATCAGCACCTCCCGGCCTGGCCCGACCTCGACGGCCGTGCCGGGCGAGCCGGTGAGGACGACGTCTCCCGGGTGGAGCGTGAGGTGGGAGGTGAGGTGCACCAGGATCTCGGCGGCGCGCCAGCCGAGGCGCTCGGTCGAGGAGACGGCCCGCACCTCCCCGTCGACGCTCACCGTGATGCCGACCGCGTCGACGTCGACTCCGGTCTCGATCCACGGTCCGAGCGGCGTCCAGCCGTCGCCGTTCTTGCCCTGGAGGAAGAGGCCGTCGGCGGCGATCATCCCCGGAGCGGTGACGTCGTTCGCGACCGTCGCTCCGAGCACGTGCGCGAGCGCGTCCTCGGGCGTGAGGTGCCGCGCGGTGCGGCCGATGACCAGGGCGAGCTCGCCCTCGACGACCACCGGGCCGATGCCCTCGTCGAGGACGATCGGATCGCCGGGCCCGGCCAACGTGTGCGCGGTCTTGTGGAAGGCCTGCGGGGGCAGCAGCCGGTCGGCCGCGGAGCCGTTGTGCGCCATGCCGAGGATGACGCGGGGCTCCACCGGGGCCAGCAGCTGCGCGCCCTCGACGGGCCAGCGGCGGCCCGTCTCGATCGGCTCCGCGGCGAAGGCGTCCTCGATCTCGCGCCACTCCCCCGCGACCTGGAGGACGACGGCCGGTCCGTCCTCGGCCCGGATCCGCGCGAGGCGCATCAGCGGACGCCCCTCGGCTCGACGCCGGTGCTGCTGCTCGTGCTGCTCGTTCTGCTGGTCGCCACGGTGCCTCGCTCACTCCGGCCCGCGGAGGCGGGATGGGGCGAGCGTAACAGCCCAGTGAACAGCATCCAACAGAATGGACGGCGAGGCGTCAGGCGGGCGCTCCGGCGACGAGGGGCGGGCGGCCGAGCGCCGCGGCGGCCTCGCGGAGGGCCGCGACGACCTCCTCCTGATCGTCGCCGACCGGCCGGACCAGCGAGACGCCGACCGCGACCGAGAGATCGGAGCGGGTGGCGGCCGGGACCGCGACGGCGACGCCCAGGACGCTGGGGTGCAGCTCGCCGTCGTCGATCGCGTAGCCGCGCACGCGCGCCGCGGCGACCTTGCGGAGCAGCTCGCGGGTCGAGGACGTGGACCGGTCGGTGAAGACGACGATGTCGCGGTCGTCGGCGAAGCGCTCGGCGATCTCGCTGTCGTCGAGCTCGGCCAGGAGCGCCGTTCCGACGGCCGTGGCGGAGGCGGGGTACCGGTCGCCGACGCTCGCGGAGAGCGCGAACCGCTCCCGCCCCTCGTGCACCGCCAGGTAGAGGACCCGCGTGCCGTCGAGCAGCGCGATCTGCACCAGCTGACGCGAGAGCACCGGCGACTCCTCGCAGAGCCGGTAGAACTCGCGCACCGGGTCGAAGCCGGCGAGGTAGTGGCTGCCGAGCTCGACGGTGCGCCGGCCGAGGAGGAAGCCGGAGCCGACGCGGCGGATGAGCCGGCCCTCCTCGAGCGCGGCGCAGAGGTTCGAGGTCGACGACTTGGCGATCCCGAGCTCGCGGGCGATGTCCGTCAGCGTGCGCGGGCCGCCCGCGTCGGCGAGGAGGTCGAGGATCCGCATGGCGCGCGACACGGCCGGGGCGCCCGAGCCCCTGTCGGAGTCGACCGTCGTCGGGGGCGCATCGGGGCGGGCCATGGCGTCCTCTTCCGGGGGCGGGGTCAGTAGAACTCCACCGTATCGACTCGGTTGATCAGGGGCTCCCCGTCGAGGAAGCGGGTGGCGTTGCGCGCGAAGAGCTCGGCGATCAGGCGGTCCTCCGCGACGTTCAGCGCCGCGGTGTGGGGGCTGATCAGGACGCTCGGGTGGCTCCAGAGCGGGCTGCTCTGCTCGAGCGGCTCCTCCGCCACCACGTCGAGCGCGGCGAAGCCGACGCGGCCGTCGTCGAGGGCGGCGAGCAGCGCCTCCTCGTCGACGACCGTCCCTCGGCCGACGCTGACGAACGAGGCGCCGGGGCGCAGTGCGGCGAAGAACTCTGAGCCGACCAGCTTCTCGGTGGCGGCGGTGCCGGGGAGCGTGACGACGACCCCGTCGATCCGGCCCGCCACCTCCGCGATCGCGTCGGGGGCGACGATCTCGTCGACGTGCTCCACCTCGGTCTCGTGGCGGCTCGTGCCGATCACGCGGGCGCCGAGCTGCTGGAGCTTGCGGGCCGTCGCGCGCCCGATCGTGCCGAGCCCCACGATCAGGACCGTCTGCTCCGAGATCAGCCCCATCGTCCACCGGCCGCCCCAGACGCGCTCGCGCTGGAGGGACTGGAGGCGTGGGAGGGACTTGGCACCGGCCAGGAGTCCGAAGACCCCGAACTCGGCGAGCGGCTCGGAGTGGACTCCCGCCGAGGTGGAGAACGCGATGCGCTCGAGCTGCGCGTCGTCGAGCCCCGCGGCCCGCACCTGCGCGCCTCCGCCCGCGGGCATCGTCTGCACCCAGCGGAGGCGCGGATTCGCGGCCGCCGTGCGCGCGAGGGCGGCGGGGGTCTCGTCCGGCACGCCGTAGAGCACGTCGGCGGAGTCGACGAGCTCGTCGAAGGCGCGCTGCTGCTCCGGGGTGCGCCGGAAGGAGGGGTCTCCGCCGTGGTCGCCGGGGTGGCGCATCGGAGGGAGGAGGCTCTGGTCGGCGACGACGTCGAGGCGCGGCTCGAGCTCGACGATGCGGGCGATCAGCTCGGGGCTGAGCGGCGAGGCGATGACGACGCGGAGGCGATCGATCACGGGTGTCCCTTCGCGGGACGGTGCGGGAGGCTCTCCCCCGGATCGGCCCGCGCCCACCCTACTTCACTCCTGTGAACCGTGTTCGATATGCTGGGCGCATGCCGGACACCACGACCGCCGCCCTCCCGCCCGCGCGCACCGGCTTCGTCGGGCTCGGGAGCATGGGCGCCCCGATGGCCCGGCGCCTCGTCGCCGCCGGCGTCCCGCTCGGGATCACCGCGCGCCCCGGCTCCGCCGACCGCGCCCGCCGCGCCGTCCCCGAGGCGCAGTGGCACGACTCCGCCCGCTCGCTCGCCGCCGCCTCGGACGTGCTGATCGTGATGGTGCCGGACCTGCCGCAGCTCGAGGAGGTGCTCGAGGGAGAAGAGGGAGTGCTCGCCGCGGGGGCGGACCTCGTGCTCGTCGTCTGCTCCAGCGTGTCCGCCACCGGCCTGCGCGAGCTGGCGGGACGCCACCCGCGGCTCCGCCTCGTCGACGCCCCCGTCAGCGGCGGCACCGAGGGAGCCGAGGCGGGGACCCTCTCGATCATGGCCGGCGGAGCGGAGGAGGACGTCGCCCGCGTGCTGCCCGTGCTGTCCGCCTGCGGGACCGCCGTCCGCCTCGGGCCGCTCGGCGCCGGCGAGGTGGCGAAGGCCTGCAACCAGCTCGTCGTCGCCGCGACCATGACCGCGATCGCGGAGGCCGCCGTCATCGCCGAGCGCTCCGGCCTCGACCTCGACACGCTGCTCGCCCTGCTGCAGGGCGGCTACGCGGGCAGCCGCGTGCTCGAGACCAAGCGCGCCGCCCTGGTCGCCCGCGACTACATGCCGACCGGCGTCGCCTCCTTCATGGACAAGGATCTGCGGGCCGCGGCCGACGAGGCGGAGGCGACGGGCACCTCCGCTCCGCTGCTCGGCACGCTCCGCACCGTGTTCCGCGACCTGGTCGACGCCGGCCTCGGCGACGAGGACCTCGCGGTGGTGCACCGCTTCGTCGCCGAGCGCTGAGGCGGGGAGCGTTCGCGAGGAGGCCGGGCGGAGACGTCCCGCTGCGCGCCGAGACGCCGGCGAGGGGCGGTGTCTCGGCGGAGAGGCGCCCGCGCGAGAGCAGCCTCCGCGCGTCGGCGCAAGGGCCCCCGCTCCGGGCGTCCCCGACCTAGCGTCGGAGGAACGGCATCATCGAGCGAAGGAGCACGACATGGCATCAGGAGTCGCAACGGTGTGGGTCCCCGTCACGGACATGGAGCGGGCGGTCGTGTTCTACCGCGACACGCTCGGCCTCGAGGTCAAGGACACCTCGGACGACTGGTCGGAGCTGGACGCCGGCGGGCTGATGATCGGCCTGAACGCCCGCGAGTCGGCCACGGTCGCGGAGCAGGGCGGGGCGGTCATCTCGTTCCAGCCCGAGGGCTCGATCGAGGACGAGCTGGAGCGCCTCACGGCGCGGGGCGCGTCGATCGAGGGTGAGATCAGCGACCACGAGTGGGGCCGCATCCTCCCCTTCAAGGACTCGGAGGGCAACGACCTCCAGTTCTACTCGCCGCCGCAGGGCTGAGCGGAGGACCGCCGTCGAGGCGGCCGCGACGAGCGGCGGGCGGGCCGGAGCCGGAGGGCTGCGGTCCGCCCGCCGCTGTGCGTCGCGCGGGCGGTCCTTCCCCGCGCAGGTGCGTCGCCCGGCCGGTCCGGTCCTCGAATCGTCTCTCCGCCGCACGTGAGGCCCTCCTTCCGGCCCGCCTCCGCACCTGAGGTCCTAGGATCAGCTGTCCGCCGCATCTGCGGACTCCAGATCCGGAGGTCCCCGTGCGTCGTCACCTGCTCCCCCTCATCCCGGCCGCTGCCGCGCTCCTCCTGCTCGCCGGCTGCTCCGCTCCGTCGACCCCCGCCGGCGATACGGCCACCGGCGGCGCGACGTCCTCGGTCGGCGGCTCCATCACGGTCTTCGCCGCCGCCTCGCTGAAGGGCGCGTTCACCGAGCTCGCCACGGGGTTCGAGGCCGCCGAGCCCGGCGCGCAGGTCGAGCTCTCCTTCGCCGGCTCCTCCGACCTCGCGACGCAGATCGTCAACGGCGCCCCGGCCGACGTCTTCGCCTCCGCCGATGAGCGCACCATGTCCACCGTCGCCGAGGCCGGGCTCGTCGACGGGGACCCGGTCGACATCGCCACGAACACGCTCGAGATCGCCGTGCCTCCCGGCAACCCGGCGCAGGTCGCCTCGCTCGCCGACCTCGCCCGGCCCGGGACCGCCACCGTCGTCTGCGCGCCGCAGGTGCCGTGCGGAGCAGCGGCCGTCGCGGTCGAGCAGGCCGCCGGGGTCGACATCTCCCCCGTGAGCGAGGAGTCGTCGGTCACCGACGTGCTCGGCAAGGTGTCCTCGGGCGAAGCGGACGCCGGGCTCGTCTACGCGACCGACGTCCGCGGGGCCGCGGGCTCGGTCACCGGCATCCCCTTCGCCGAGGCCTCGGAGGCGGTGAACACCTACCCGATCGCGGCGCTGACTGGAGCGGGCGACCCGGCCACGGCGGCGGCCTTCGTCGCGTACGTCGCCTCCGACGCCGGACGCGCGGCGCTCGCGGCGGCCGGGTTCGGAGCGCCGTGAGAGGCGTCGCGGCGTCGGAGGAGGCCTGCAGGGCGGTCGGCAGGGCGGTCGGCAGGTCGGTCATAGGAGGGTCGTAGGACGGTCATCGGAGGCGCAGAGCCCCGGCGGCCAGGGTTGCTCGCGACGGACACCACGACCGACGAGGAGCACGACCATGACCCGCATCCCGGAGCCCCGCAGCACGCCCGACGGACCGGCCTACGAGGGCCGCCGGCTCGACCGCCCCGAGGAGGAGGTGGTCGACCAGGGCCTCCCGTTCGACGTGGGCACCCTCTTCTCGCGGCGCGGCGTGCTGACGCTGGTCGGCGCGGGGGCGGCGACCCTTGGGCTCGCGGCGTGCGCCACCGGAGGATCGGGATCCGCCTCCTCCGCCGCCGCGACCGCCGCCGCGACTCCCACCGCGACCGCCACGGCCGGGACCGCCACCGCGGTCGCCGGCGAGATCCCCGACGAGACGGCCGGACCCTACCCGGGCGACGGCTCGAACGGGGTCGACGTCCTCGAGCGCTCCGGGATCGTCCGCAGCGACCTGCGGACCAGCATCGGCGGCGGCGCGACGGCCGACGGCGTCCCCCTGGCGCTCACTCTGACGATCCTCGACGCGGCGAACGGGGGCGTGCCGTTCGCCGGAGCCGCCGTGTACGTCTGGCACTGCGACGCGCACGGGGACTACTCGATGTACTCCAGCGGCGTCGAGGACGAGACGTACCTCCGCGGCGTGCAGGTCGCCGACGCGTCGGGCGTCGTCTCCTTCGCCTCGATCGTCCCGGCCTGCTACTCCGGCCGCTGGCCGCACATCCACTTCGAGGTGTACCCGGGAGTGGACTCGATCACCGACGCGTCGAACGCTATCGCGACCTCGCAGGTCGCCCTGCAGGAGGAGGCGTGCACCGCGGTCTACGCCCTCGAGTCGTATGCGGGCTCGGCCGCGAACCTCGCCCGGGTCGGCCTGGAATCCGACTCCGTCTTCGGCGACGACGGCGGAGCCCTGCAGCTCGCGACGATGTCCGGCAGCCCGGCGTCCGGCTACTCCGCGGCACTCACGGCGAGCGTCGACACCCGCACCGCGCCGACCGCGGGCGCCGCGCCCCGCAGCCGCTGACCCCCGTCCTCCTCCGCGGGACGCGGCTCCGGTTCGCGACACGCCGACGGAGGCGCACCGGAGCGGCCTCTCACGAGAGGGGGAACGGGCGTCAGCGCAGGAGGCGGCGGGCGACGGCCACGGCGCCGAGCGCGGCGAGGACCCAGGGACCGCCGACGACCAGCGGGTCGAGGATCTGGTGGCGCACGTCGGTCCGGCCGCGGCGCGAGGCGATCGGGTGCGCGTGCGCCTCGGCCAGCACACCGGTCTCGGTGATCGGATCGTCCGGCCGGGTCGTGAGCAGCGAGCGGAGGTGCGCCCCGGTCGACTCCACCCGGTCGCCCAGCACGAGCAGCAGCCAGTGCGCGTGGCGCCCCTCGCTGAACCGGTCGTAGGCGTAGCGGCGGATCGCGCCCGAGATCCCGTGGAGGGGCTGCGCCGTGCCGAAGACGGCGGGCAGCTCGAGGTGCTCGATGCTCTTCTCGCGACGGCCGTGCGTCCGCATCCTCTCCGGGCGCTCCCAGTGCGCGCCCGACACGAGGTCGCTGCGCTCGCGGGGGAAGGCGGGCCGGTCGGCGGGATCGAGGTCGGCGCCCCAGCCCGGGATGCGGGCGCGCAGCTCCTCGGCGGTCGGCACGCGGACGGGGCGGTCGGCGGTGTACGGCACGGGATCCTCCTACGGGACGACGACGGTCTTGATGCAGCCGTCGAGCTTGGACGAGAACAGGTGGTACCCCTCGGCGATGTGCTCGAGCGGGATGCGGTGCGTGATCAGGTCGCTGGGCGTGATGTGCCCGGCACGGATGTGCTCGAACAGGCGCGGCCACTGCCGGGTGACGGGGGCCTGGTTCATCCGCAGCGTGAGGCCCTTGTTGACGGCGTCGCCGAACTTGACGGCGCTCGCGAGCGGACCGTAGGCGCCCATCACCGAGACGGTGCCGCCCTTGCGGACGCCGTCGATCGCCCAGTTGAGCGCGATCGGCGAGCCGCCCTGCAGCTTGAGCTTGGCGCCGGTGACGTGCTGGAGGAGGTTCCCGTCGGCCTCCGCGCCGACCGCGTCGATCACGACGTCGGCGCCGAGCCCGCCGGTGGTCTTCTTGAGGGTGACGACGAGGTCGTCCTCCTCGGTGTAGTCGATGGTCTCGGCGAAGGCGAAGTCGCGGGCCTTGGCGAGGCGGTAGTCGATCTGGTCGACGACGATGACGCGGCCGGCGCCCATCAGCCAGGCGGAGCGCGCGGCGGCCAGGCCGACCGGTCCGGCTCCGAGCACCACGACCGTGTCGCCCTCGACGATGTCGCCGAGCTGCGCGCCGAAGTAGCCGGTCGAGAAGGCATCGGTGAGCATCAGGGCGTCCTCGTGCGGCAGCCACTCGGGGATCTTCGTCGGGCCCACGTCGGCGAACGGGACGCGCACGTACTCCGCCTGCCCGCCGTCGTAGCCGCCCGCCGAGTGCGAGTAGCCGTAGATGCCGCCGATCGCGGTGGCGTTCGGATTCACGTTGTGGCAGTTGGAGTAGAGGCCGCGGGAGCAGAACCAGCAGGAGCCGCAGTAGATGGTGAAGGGGACCATCACCGTGTCGCCGACGCTGAGGTTCTCCACCGACGAGCCGACCTCGTCGACCACGCCGATGAACTCGTGGCCGAAGGTGTGGCCGATCCGGGTGTCCGGGAGCAGCCCGTGGTAGAGGTGCAGATCGGATCCGTAGATCGCCGCCATCGTCACCCGGACGATCGCGTCGTTCGGGCGCTCGATCCTCGGCCGGTCCTTCTCCTCCACGCGGACCTTGTAGGGGCCCCGGTAGACCATCGCGCGCATGCCGCATCCTGTGTCGTCGTCCCTTCAGCGTGCGTCGTGCTCCCGCCGGTCCTCCAGGGGGTTGCGCGCGCGGCCCGGGATCCCCAGCGTCCGTCCCTCCGCGTTCCGCTCCTCCCTCTCCGCGAGATGCCACCCGGATGCGCGGCACGCCGCAGGAAGCGCACCGGAGCGGTATCTCGTGGAGAGGAGACGGGCACGGCACAGGCTCAGCCGCGGACGTAGGATCGACTCCATGCCGCAGATACGGATCAGGGACGCCGCCGCCGCGCTCGGCGTGAGCGACGACACGCTGCGGCGCTGGATCGAGAACGGGACGCTCGAGAGCGCGAAGGACGCGTCCGGGAGACGCGTCGTCGACGGCCTCGAGGTCGCCCGGCTCGCCCGCGCGAACGCCGTGCTGCCGGAGGATCCGTCCCCGGTCGCGCGCTCGGCCCGCAACCGCTTCGTCGGGATCGTCACCGGCATCGTGATGGACACCGTGATGGCGCAGGTCGAGCTGCAGTGCGGTCCGCACCGCGTGGTCTCGCTGATGAGCAGCGAGGCGGTCCGCGAGCTCGGGCTCGAGCCCGGGTCTCCCGCGGTGGCGGTGGTCAAGGCGACCACGGTCATCGTCGAGACGCCGCTCGCCCGCGGCTGATGCGCACCGGGTCCGGCCTGCCGCGCTGGGTCGTGGCCGTCGCCGCGCTCGGCGCCCTGCTGGTGCTGCTCCCGCTCGCCGCGATCCTCGCCCGCGTCGACTGGCCGCAGTTCCTGCCGCTGATCACCTCCGACTCCTCCGTCGCCGCGCTCCTGCTGAGCCTGCGCACCTCCGCCGTCGCGACCCTGCTGTGCCTGCTGCTCGGCACCCCGATGGCCCTCGTGCTCGCCCGCACGGCCTTCCCCGGCCAGCGCCTGCTCCGCTCGCTGGTGCTGCTGCCGCTGGTGCTGCCGCCGGTGGTCGGCGGGCTGGCGCTGCTCTTCACCTTCGGGCGGATGGGCCTCCTCGGCGGCGCGCTGCAGGCCCTCGGCGTCCGCATCGCGTTCTCGACCACCGCCGTCGTGATCGCGCAGACCTTCGTGGCCCTGCCGTTCCTGGTGCTGACGCTCGAGGGCGCGCTGCGCAGCGCCGGCGCGCGGTACGAGTCGGTCGCCGCGACGCTCGGCGCGTCCCCCGGGACGGTGCTCCGGCGGATCACGCTGCCGCTGATCCTGCCGGGCCTCGCCTCGGGCGCGATCCTCTCGTTCGCGCGGGCGCTCGGCGAGTTCGGGGCGACGCTGACCTTCGCCGGCAGCCTCGAGGGCACGACGCGCACCCTCCCGCTCGAGATCTACCTGCAGCGGGAGAGCGATCCGGACGCGGCGGTCGCCCTCGCGCTGGTGCTCGTGGTGGTCGCGGTGCTCGTGATCGGTCTCGCGCACGGCCGCTCCGCCCGGGGGGTGCCGCGGTGAGCCTGCGGCTGGAGGCGCGGCTCGCGGCGCGCGGGATCGACGTGCGGATCGACGTGGCCGAGGGCGAGACGATCGCGCTGCTCGGGCCCAACGGCGCGGGCAAGTCGACCGTGCTCGAGCTGATCGCCGGCCTCGTCCGCGCCGACTCCGGGCGGGCGACCGCCGGCGGCGACCTGCTCTTCGACGACCGCCGGTGGACTCCTCCGCACCGCCGCCCCGTCGCCCTGCTGGCGCAGGACCCGCTGCTGTTCCCGCACCTCAGCGTGCGCGAGAACGCGGCGTTCGGTCCGCGCAGCGCCGGCACCGGACGGGCGCGGTCCCGCGAGCGGGCCGAGCGCGAGCTGGCCGCCGCGGGCGTGGCCGAACTGGCCGACCGGCGCCCGGGGAGCCTCTCCGGCGGACAGGCGCAGCGGGTCGCCCTCGCCCGGGCCCTCGCGACCGACCCGCGCCTCCTGCTGCTCGACGAGCCGCTGGCCGCGGTCGACGCCCGGACCGCCCCGGTCCTCCGCCGGATGCTCCGCGAGGTGCTCGCCGACCGCTCGGCGATCGTGGTCACCCACGACGTGCTCGACGCCTGGACCCTCGCCGACCGGGTTCTGGTGCTGCACGGCGGCCGGGTGGTCGAGGAGGGGCCGACCGCCCGGGTCCTCACGCGCCCGCGCACCGCGTTCACCGCCGAGCTCGCCGGGCTCGAGCTGCTCGAGGGCGTCCGCACCGCGACGGGTCTGCGCACCGCCGGCGGGCACGAGCTGTCCGGAGTCGCGGCCGAGCCGGTCGCGGTCGGCGCCGCGGTGCTCGCCGCGGTCCGCCCCTCCGCCGTCTCCGTCGGAGAGGGAGGCCTCCGCGCCGTGATCACCGATGTGGAGCAGCGGGGAGACGCGGTGCGGGTGCGCAGCGCGCTCCTGACCGCCGACGTCCCGGCGGCCGACGCGGCGCGCCTCGACCTCGCGCCCGGCCGCGAGGCAGGCTTCACCGTCGCTCCGGAGCACCTGCTGGTCTACCCGGCGTGAGGGGCGCGCACGAGGAGACGGCTCGCCATCCGGCGTGAATCCGTCCCTCGGACCGCCCTGTGCTCGACGCGAGGGACGGCGGGAGCGCCCGTCCCGTTACTCCGCCCCGCCGCCGTCCGCGTCGGACAGCGGGAGCCGCGCCCTCAGCCGCGCCCCCGCCAGCACGGGCGAGTCCGAGAGCTCCAACGAGCCCCCGTAGACCGCGAGCTGCCGCTCCAGCCGCGCCAGCCCCGAGCGCGTCGACCCCTCGACGAGTCCGCGGCCGTCGTCGTCGAGGGTGAGCACCACGACGCCCGCCTCCTCGTCGCCGCGCACCCGCAGCGAGGAGGCGCCGCCGTGCTTCAGCGCGTTGGTGACCGCCTCCTCCAGGAACCGGACCAGGAGCATCCGCTGGTCGAGCGGCGGCTCGGCACCCTCGGCGGCGAGCGCCGGGATGCGGCCGAGGTCGAGGTCGACGGCGATCTCGGGAGGGAGGCGCGCGACGAGGTCGCGGACGGCGGGGACCAGGCCGTGGTCGATCTCGACCGGGTAGAGGGCGTGGCCGACCGCGCGCACCTCGTCCTCGCGGAGCCGGTCGAGCCGGGCGGCGATGGCGAGCAGCCGCTCCGAGGCCGCCTCGTCGGATGCGCTCGCGACCGCGTGCAGCTCGGCGGTCAGCACCACGAGTCCGTTCTGGAGGCCGCCGTGCAGGCTCTGCGCGACGTCGCGCCGCACCCGCAGCTCCTCCCGCTGCAGGGCCTGCACCGCCTCGAGCGCCTGCACGGAGGCGCGGGCGTGCTCCCGCTCCTTCTCGCGCACGCGCCGTGCCGCGCGCACGAGCAGGTAGCCGTAGGCGGTGATCAGCGCGATCACCGTGGATCCGACGACCAGCTCGACCGCGAGAGCGGGGAGTGCCGAGAGCGGGTAGACGCCGGTCAGCACCTGGAGGCAGCAGCGGACGAGTCCCATCCCCACGGCGATGACCGCCGTCCGGGCCACCCGGCCGCCGCCGGTCGAGCGCTCGGGACGCAGCACTGCGACCAGGGCGATCGCGAGCCCGATCGTCGACACGTTGACCAGGACGCGCGTCGTCACGTCGAGCAGCGGCCCCGGATCGACCCCCCGCAGCGTCCGCGACAGCATCCCGAGCGCGAAGACGGCCTGGAGCGCGGCCAGCAGCGAGAGGACGCCGCCCAGGAGGGCCATCGCTCCGAGAACGATGCGGTTGTCCTCGCGCGCGTCGCGTGGGCCGGCGCTCATCCGGTGTGCTCGAGGAAGAGGAGCGTCGCGTCGACCCGCGGGTTGCGCTCGCCGTCCGAGCGGACGCCGAGGGACGCGTAGACGGCGTTGACGTGGTTGTCGACCGAGCGGACCGCGATGCCGAGGCGCTCGCCGATCGCGGCGTTGGTCAGCCCCGATGCGAGGCCCGAGAGCACCTCGTACTGGCGCGGGCTCAGCGCGGCGACCGGGGAGTCGCGGCGGGCCGCGCGGGCGGCGACCAGCGCCGGATCGAGCACGGTGCGGCCGTCCGCCGTCGCGCGGACGGAGGCGAGCAGCGCGGGGGCGGAGAGGGAGGAGGTCTTCGAGAGGTAGCTCCAGCCGCGGGCCTCGGCGCGGTCGAGGCGGAGGAAGCGGTGCATCGCGTCGACGGCCGAGAGCAGGACGATGCCCAGCCCGGGCGCGGTGGACCGCAGCCGGCGCCCGAGCTCGATGCCGTCCCCGTCGCCGAGCTCGATGTCGAGGATCGCCACGTCGAGCTCCGCGGGCCGCAGCACCGACCGCGCCTCCGTGGCGGATCCGGCCTCCACGACGCTCCGCACGCCCGGCACCGCGCGCAGCAGCGAGGACAGCATGTGCCGGTAGAGGGGCTGGTCGTCGACGACGGCCAGCCTGAGCTCCGGAACGCCCCCCACGGATGTCATCCGCCCATCTTCACCCATGCTCCGGAGGTCGAGGCGTCCCTCGACCGGGGGTCACCGCGCGAGGATCCGCGTCGGCTCGCGGGCGGCGGCGGGCGCCTGCCCCGTGAGCGGGGGGATCAGGAGTGACGGGGCGGGGTCGATGAGGC
>NZ_PSWB01000018.1:0-77250 GCF_002931865.1 Rathayibacter sp. AY1C7
GCCGATGGTACTGCAGGGGGGACCCTGTGGGAGAGTAGGACACCGCCGGACACCATTCACGATGGCCACCCAGAAATGGGTGGCCATCGCTGTTTAACCACCACCTCGGATCCCCGCTGCTCACTGGAGCGCGGTGCGGGTTAGGGTGGTGCGACGGCTGCGGCCGTCCTCCCCGCCCTCGGGCGGGTCAACTCCACAGAGCATCACCACGACAGGCGAGGAACGCATGGACGACTCAGGATCCGACCGCAACGACCGGGACTCCGGACGTCGTGACGAGCGGCCGCCTCGCGCCGGCGGCCCCGGCCGCTCCTCGAACGATCGCGGCGGCTCGGGCGGTTCCCGCCCCCGCCGCGACGGTGATGCTCGTCCTCCCTATCGTGGCGGTGGCGACTCCCGTCCGCAGCGTGATGGTGACTCGCGTCCTCCGTACCGCGGTGGTGGCGATTCCCGTCCGCAGCGGGATGGTGACTCCCGTCCTCCGTACCGGGGTAGTGGTGAATCCCGTCCGCAGCGTGATGGGGACTCCCGTCCGCAGCGTGAGGGGGACTCCCGTCCTCCTTACCGTGGCGGTGGGGATTCGCGTCCGCAGCGTGATGGTGACTCGCGTCCTCCTTACCGCGGTGGTGGGGATTCGCGTCCGCAGCGTGATGGTGACTCTCGTCCTCCTTACCGTGGTGGTGGGGATTCCCGTCCACAGCGCGATGGTGAGTCTCGTTCTCCTTATCGCGGTGGCGACTCTCGTCCCCAGCGAGACGGTGACTCTCGTCCTCCTTACCGTGGTGGTGGGGATTCCCGTCCACAGGGCGATGGTGAGTCTCGTTCTCCTTATCGCGGTGGCGGCGACTCGCGTCCGCAGCGTGATGGTGACTCGCGTCCTCCGTACCGCGGTGGCGGCGACTCTCGTCCGCAGCGTGACAGTGGCTCTCGTCCTCCTTACCGCGGTGGTGGGGATTCCCGTCCGCAGCGTGATGGTGACTCCCGTCCTCCTTACCGTGGAGGTGGGGACTCCCGTCCGCAGCGGGACGGTGACTCGCGTCCTCCCTATCGCGGTGGCGACTCGCGTCCGCAGCGTGACGGTGACTCTCGGCCTCCCTATCGCGGTGGCGACTCGCGTCCCCAGCGTGACGGGGACTCCCGCCCTCCGTACCGTGGTGGTGGCGATTCGCGTCCGCAGCGTGATGGGGACTCCCGCCCTCCGTACCGTGGTGGTGGCGACTCTCGTCCGCAGCGTGACGGGGACTCGCGTCCGCCGTTCCGCGGTGGATCGCGCGATGGGGGAAGCAGGCCGTGGTCGGACGATCGTCGGGGCGGCGGGGACCGCCAGGGCGGCGGACGCGGACGCGAGGGCTTCGGCGGCGGACGCGGCGGCCCCCGCGAGGAGCCGGAGCTCACCGAGGAGGAGCGCGAGCGGCGCTCCCTCCAGTCGGTGCGTCCGCGCCACGACGACCCGGACCTTCCGGACGACGTGCAGGCCAAGGACCTCGACAAGGTCGCCCGCAACGAGCTGCGCACGCTCTCGAAGGACAACGCCGAATGGGTCGCCCGTCACCTGGTGATGGCCGGCCGCCTCCTCGAGGAGGACCCCGAGCTGGCGCACCGCCACGTGCTCTCGGCGGCCCGCCGCGCGGGACGCATCGCCGTTGTCCGCGAGTCGCTGGCCATCTCGGCGTACGCGACGGGCGACTTCGCCCTGGCGCTGCGCGAGCTGCGCACGTTCCGCAGGATCTCCGGCTCGGACGAGCAGGTGCCGCTGATGGTCGACTCCGAGCGCGGCGTCGGCCGACCCGACAAGGCGCTCGAGCTGGGACGGTCGATCGACCGCACCACGCTGAGCCCCGGCGCGCAGGTGTCGCTGGCGATCGCCATGTCCGGCGCCCGCCTCGACCTCGGGCAGGCGGAGCTCGCTCTCATGGAGCTCGAGATCCCGCAGCTGGACCCGGACCGCGCGTTCTCGTACAGCCCGGATCTCTTCGCCGCCTACTCGCTCGTCCTCGAGGAGGTCGGGCGCTCCGAGGAGGCGGCCGAGTGGCAGCGTCGCGCCGACATCGCGGCGCAGGCCGTCTTCGCGGCCGAGGGCGGCGGTGACGACGAGACGATCGAGGTGATCGAGGAGGAGCACGAGTCGGCCGACGCCGCGTCCGCTCCCGATCGCGCCGAGGAAGGGACCGCGGTCGACGACGCGGACGACTACCTGGACGACGAGGACGGCACGACCGCCGTCGACGACGCGGACGAGGACGAGGTCCACCGGACCGTCTCCGAGGAGATCGCCGACGACGACGCGGACGCGGACGACGCCGATGCGACCGCTGACGCCGAGGCCGACCTCGTCGACACGGACGAGCCGACCTTCGCGGACGAGTCCCTCGAGTCGGACGATCTCGCCGAGACGGACCCGGATGAAGCTCTCGACCCGGCCGAGCCGACCGCCGACGAGTCGGTCGAACGCGCCGACACCACCGAGGAGGACGCCGATGTTCCGCAGCAGCAGGACTGAGCCCACCCCGCTCGACGGCCGCGACTCCGTCCTGGCCGACCTCGACGGGGTCGTCTACAAGGGCGCCGACGCGATCCCCTTCGCGGTGGAGAGCCTCAACCGCGCGGCCGAGACGCTGCGGGTCGGCTACATCACCAACAACGCCTCCCGCACGGACGCCTCCGTCGCCGGGCACCTCTCCGAGCTGGGGCTGAGCGTCCGGCCCGAGGACGTCGTCACCTCCCCCCAGGCGGCGGTCGTTCTGCTCGCCGACCTGGTGCCGGCCGGCTCGACGATCCTCGTCGTCGGGGCGGAGGGCCTCACCTCCGAGGTCGAGCGCGCCGGGTTCACCGTGACGCGCAGCGCGGAGGACTCGCCGGCGGCGGTCATCCAGGGCTTCGCGCCCACGGTCGGCTGGGAGCAGCTGGCCGAGGCCTCGTTCGCGCTCCACACGGGGATCCCGTGGGTCGCGACGAACACCGACTGGACGATCCCCGTCGCGCGCGGCATCGCCCCGGGCAACGGGACCCTCGTCTCGGCCGTGCACACCGCGGTCGGCCGGCTCCCGGTCGTCGCGGGCAAGCCCGAGCGGGCCATCTTCGACGCGGCGACCGCGCGCTTCGGCTCGACGAACCCGCTGTTCCTCGGCGACCGGCTCGACACCGACATCGCCGGCGCGAACGGCGCCGACATGGAGAGCGCCCATGTGCTCACCGGGATCGACCGGGCCAAGCAGCTCCTCGCCGCGGAGCCCAAGCTCCGGCCGACGTACATCCTCGGCGACCTTCGCGAGCTGCACCTGCCCTACCCGGCGACGACGGTCTCGCGGAACGGCACGCACGCCGTCCGCGGCGCCAAGGTCCGCCTCGACGGCGACTCCGTGGTGATCGTGGACGCCGGCGACGACGCGACCGATCTGCTGCGGGCCGCCTGCTCGGTGATCTGGTCGTCCGGCCGCGCGATCTACGGCCTCGACGTGCCGGAGTCGCTCTACAGCTGAGCCTGCTCGGCGGGCTCCCGGCGTCCCTCGCGGCGCAGGAGCCCGTCGAGCCGGCCGGCCAGACCGACCGCGACGATCGCGATCAGCGCGGCGTACGAGAAGGTCGCGGCGAAGACCCCGGTCCCGGCCCCGATCAGCCCGGTGACCGCCGCCGCGAGAAGGCCCGTCAGCGCGAGGGAGACCGAGGCGCCGGTCGAGTCGGCGATCTGCAGGGCCGAGCTGTTGAAGCCCTCCCGGCCCGGAGCGGAGAGCGCGAGCGTCATCGTCCCCATCCGCGGGAACATCGTGCCCATGCCGCCGCCGGCCAGGAACCAGCCCACGCCCGCGACGATCGGGCTGAGGGCGAGCACCGTGACGAGCAGCACGACTCCGATGCCGGCGAGCACGAGCGACGAGCCGAGCCGCATCGCTCCGCCGTGGCTGAGGCGGGTGCCCGGGCGCCCCTGGATGTTCGAGCCGAGAGCCCAGGAGACGGCGCCCGCGGTGAGCATGGCGCCCGAGAGCCAGGGCGGCAGGCCGTACTGCTCCGAGAGCAGCAGCGGCAGGTGGACCTCGGTGCCGAAGAACGCCGCGGCGACGAGGGCGCGGAGGAGGATCACCGACGGCAGGACGCCCCGAGCGCGCAGCGTGCCGTCGGGCAGGAGCGCGCGAACCGCCACGACCACGACCACCACGGCGGCCGCGGCCAGGAGCCCAGCGAGATCGGGCGCGAGCTCGGCGCTCGTGCTCAGCACGACGACTCCGGCCGAGACGACCACGGCGCGGGCGATGCGGCCCACTGCCCGGCGATCGAAGGGGAGGCGCTCGCGCGGCTCGAGCGAGCGGAGCGTCGGCGCGATCGCAGCGCTCGCGAGGGCCACCAGGGCGACGACTCCGAAGAAGACCCAGTGCCAGCTCACGAGCTCGGCGACGACTCCGGCCACCAGCGGCCCCACCAGCGACGGCACGACCCAGGCCGCGGCGAAGGCGCCGAAGATCCTCGGATGCAGCTCGCTCGGGTAGACCCGCGCGACGACCACGTAGAGGGTGACGGTGATCCCTCCGCTGCCCAGCCCCTGCAGCAGGCGGGCCGCCACGAAGACCGGCATCGCCTGCGCGGCGCCCGCGGCCACGAGGCCCAGGGTGAAGAGCAGGATCGCGACCACGAGCGACGGCGTCGGGCCGCGGCGGTCGGCGGAGGATCCGGCCGCGACCATCCCGACCACGGCGGCGGCGAGCGTCGCCGCGAAGGCCAGGGGGTAGAGGGCGCGACCGTCGAGGTCGGCGCTGACGATCGGCATGATCGTCGTCACGGCGAGCGACTCGAACGCGCAGAGGAAGACGAGGCTCGTCGTTCCGATGGTCGTCAGGAGGAGGGGAGCCGAGGTGATGCCGCGGCGATCACGAGAACGCACCTGCTCAACAGTACGCCGAGCGCAGAGCCGGTCAGCGGTAGACGGCCCAGTCGTCCTTCGCGAGGACCGTCGGGGTGCCCTCGATCTCGACCAGCCAACCGCGGTCGTCGCGCTCCAGGTAGCGCCCCTGCACGATCTCGGGGGCCCAGCCGCCGTCGCGGGAGGAGATCCAGCGGACGAAGCGGACGGTGCCTCCGCGCCGGAACAGTGTGCCGTTGTGGTCGCTCATGCGGGGATCTTCTTCACGGAGAGGTCGTCGGGCGACGAGGTTTCGGGGAGGAGGTGGAGGCCGAGGCGGCCGTTCGAGGCGTTCGAGAGCTCGCGCAGCCAGTGCGGGTTCAGCTCGATCGCGGCGGTGCCGTCGTACTCGTAGCGGGTGGGGATGCCGGGGTGGAGCCACAGTTCGGACCGGCGGCCCTCGGCGTCCTCGATCGTCAGGAGGAAGCCTTCGCCGCGGCGGAACCGCGAGGTGATCACGGTCTGGAGGTGGGCCAGGGCGCGGTCCTCGAAGGAGTGCGAGCTGGCGGGTGCGCCGTAGAGCAGTCGTCCCATCGCGCGCACCTCCTCACCGTCGGCGGCGCACGGAAGGCGTGCCGCACCGTCGACACTAGGTATTGCTAAGTCGGTTGACTAACAGTTTCGGCGCCGACTGCGCTTTCGGGACACACGCTGTCCGGCCGCCGGAGAAGTGGTTCGATGGGGGCAGCGAGTTCCCGTCCGGGGCGCCTGCCGCTCGGAAGGTGCACCTCGATGGACGCTCGGCCAGACCTGTTCGCTCTGCTCGCGCGATTGCGCACGGCGGAGCGCGACTACGACGGCCGTGTGGAGCGGCGCCTGGGCATCGGCGCCACGGATCTCGCGGCCCTGCGGCTGATCGGAGTCGGGGAGCGGCGCGATGAGATCGTCCGCGCAGTCGACCTGTCCGCGGCCCTGTCGATCACGACGGCGGCCGTCTCCCTCCTCGTAGACCGCCTCGCCCGCGCCGGTTACGTGAACCGCACTCCCGACCCGTCCGACGGCCGCGGCCGCATCCTCTGCCTGACGGAGCGCGCGCAGAAGGCCATCGTCGGCACCGACGACCCGACCTACGAGCAGATCCGCGCGATGGTCGCGAAGGTGCCCGAATCGGAGGCCGCGACCGTCGCGGTGCTGCTCGACGGCCTCAGCCGCATCCTCGAGGGGCAGCCGCCGCCCGAGCTCGTCGACTGATCAGCGCTGCAGCGTGGCGCTCGGCGACTCGCCGAATCGCTCCGCGTAGGCCGCGCTGAAGCGGCCCGCGTTCCCGAAGCCCCAGTGCCGGGCGACGGCGGCGACCGTCGTCCCGAGGGGCGGACTCACGGCGAGCTCCTCCCGGGCGCGGTCGAGCCGCACCAGGCGCAGGTAGGCGATCGGGCGCATCCCGAGCACCCGCTGGAACGCGGACTGCAGGCCCCGGACGGTCAGGCCCGACGCCGCCGCCATCTCGGCCGGGCCGATCGGCTCGCTGCAGTGGGCGTGCACGTACTCGACGGCCGTGCGGACCCGCGCGTTCCGGGGTGCGAGGAGCTCGGGCGGGACCGGAGCGGACTCCGGAGGGTAGAGGTCCAGCAGCGCGGAGGCCGTGGCGCGGGTGAGCTCGTCCCAGAGCAGCGGCTCGACGCGCTCGCTGCGCAGCGCACGGGCGGAGTCGGCGACGGCGGTGCGCCAGCGGCGGATCGCCGCGGCGTCGGGGTGGTGCTCGGAGTCGAAGACGAGGGACCCGACGAGGCCCCGCTCGGCGGCGACCTGGTCGACCACTCCCCGGTCGAGGTGCACCAGGCGCTGGTCGAAGTCGACGTAGTCGAAGGCGAACGGCCGGCCGACGGGGAAGAGGACGGGACGGTTCTCCTCCATCGCGATCGAGGCGCGGCCGACGTCGATCCGGCCGGAGCCGCCCACGATCCACTGCACGACGACGTCGTCCGAGTCGCCCACGCCGCCCGCGAGGCGCCCGGACATCCGCGAGGTGCGGAGGGTCATCCCGCCGTCGCCGATGGCCGCATAGCGGTAGCTGAAGTCGGCCGCGGTGGTGGCGGCGCGCCACTCGTCGCCGTTGTAGAGCCGCGCGAGGCTGTGCCGCGCCTCGTCCGGATCCTCGCCGCGGGCCTCCAGCCGGACGCGAGGGTGGTGATCGTCCACAGGTCGTTCCGGTGCCTCAGCGCGTGAGGCGCTCGATGAGCTCGCGGTAGCGCGCGGCCGTGCGCTCGACGATCTCGGACGGGAGGGTCGGCGGGAGGCCCTGGCCGTCCCAGTTGTCGGAGAGCCAGTCGCGCACGATCTGCTTGTCGAACGAGCGGCCGCGGATGCCGGCGTCGTAGTCGTCGGCGTCCCAGTAGCGGGAGGAGTCGCTCGTGAGGACCTCGTCGCCGAGGGTGACGACTCCGGTCCCGCGGTCGACCCCGAACTCGAACTTCGTGTCGGCCAGCAGCACGCCGCGGGCCAGGGCGATGGTGGACGCCTCGCGGAAGACGGCGAGCGAGAGGGTGCGCAGCGCCTCCGCGGCCTCCTCCCCGACGATCTCGACCGTGCGCTCGAAGGTGATGTTCTCGTCGTGCTCGCCCTGCGGGGCCTTCCACGCGGGGGTGTAGATCGGCTCGGGGAGCGCGTCGCCGTCCTGGAGGCCCTCGGGGAGCGGGACGCCGCAGACGGAGCCCGTCTCCCGGTACTCCTTCCAGCCGCTGCCGGAGAGGTAGCCGCGCACGACGCACTCGATCGGGAACATGTCGAGCGTCTTCACCAGCATCGACCGGCCGCGGACCGCCTCGGGGATCGCGCCCGGGATCAGATGGTTGGGGACGTCGGAGAGCTGCGCGAACCACCAGAGGGAGAGCGTGGTCAGCAGCTCGCCCTTGCCGGGGATTCCGGGCTCGAGGACCGCGTCGTACGCGCTGACCCGGTCGCTGGCGACGACGAGCATGCGGTCGGCGCCGAGCACGGGGTCGGCGTCGTCGGGGGTGTAGAGGTCGCGCACCTTGCCGGAGTAGGCGTGCTGCCAGCCGGGCAGCGGCGCCGTGGTGTCGAAGGACAGGGAGTCGTCGCGGGTCACCGCACCATTCTCCCCGATCCGGGGGGCTCCGCGGCTCCTGAAGACCTCCTGTGTCCTGGCGGATCGGGGCTGTCAAGCACGCGCGGCCGCCGATCCCGCGCACCTAGCGTCGAGACATGACTTCGCAGAACGACCAGACTCCGCAGAACGACCAGTACACGTTCCAAGACCCGACCGCGATGTTCGCCGACATCGACACGGAGGCCCAGTACCAGGAGGGCTCCGGCCTCGACTCGAAGATGGACGACCCCGCCGACCGCGGCGAGTCGACCTACCGCGGCTCCGGCCGTCTGACCGGGCGCAAGGCGCTCGTCACCGGAGGCGACTCGGGCATCGGCGCGGCCGTCGCCATCGCCTACGCCCGCGAGGGCGCCGACGTCGCGATCGTCTACCTCCCCGAGGAGGAGTCCGACGCGAAGAAGGTCGTCGCGCTGATCGAGGAGGCCGGCCGCACCGCCGTCGCCATCCCCGGCGACATCACCGACCACGACTTCGCGGTGGGCGCCGTCGCGAAGGCCGTCGAGGGCCTGGGCGGACTCGACATCCTCGTCAACAACGCGGGCAAGCAGCAGCACGTCGAGGACTTCCTCGAGCTCTCGGACGAGCAGTTCGACGAGACCTTCAAGACCAACGTCTACGCGATGTTCTGGATGACGAAGGCGGCCGTGCCGCACCTCGCCCCGGGCTCCGCGATCATCAGCACCTCGTCGATCCAGGCTTACCAGCCGTCGCCGATGCTGGTCGACTACGCCAGCACGAAGGCCACGATCAACACGTTCTCGAAGGCGCTCGCGCAGCAGCTCGCGCCCAAGGGCATCCGCGTGAACGTCGTCGCCCCGGGCCCGATCTGGACGCCGCTGCAGACCGCGGGCGGCCAGCCGTCCGACAAGCTGCCCGAGGTCGGCTCGCAGACGCCGCTCGGACGCTGGGGCCAGCCGGCCGAGCTCGCTCCCGCCTACGTGTTCCTCGCCTCCCCGGAGTCGAGCTACGTCGTCGGCGAGACGCTGCACGTCAACGGCGGCATGCCCACGCCGTAACACTCGGCGCTCACGGCGGGCCCGGTCGCGGCGCGGAGGAACCTCTTCCGCGCCGTGGCGGGGCCCGCCGTTTTGGTTGTCGTAACAATCGACTGCTGTGCAGGTTCGTGCGCGAGAGTCGGTGCATGACCGATTCCCTGCCGATCCTCGACCTGTCCCGCCTCGACCAGGGGGAGGCGGAGGCCGCCGCCTTCCGCCGCGACCTCCGGGAGACCACGCACGACGTGGGCTTCTTCTACCTCGTCGGCCACGGCGTGCCCCAGGACCTCCTCGACGACGTCGTCGCCGTCTCCCGCCGCTTCTTCGACCTGCCGGAGGAGGAGAAGCTCGCGATCGAGAACACCCTCAGCCCGCAGTTCCGCGGCTACACCCGCTTCGGCGCCGAGCTCACCAACGGCGACGTCGACTACCGCGAGCAGGTCGACATCGGCATCGACCGACCGGCCGTTCCCGCCGGGCCCGGCGTCGCCGACTACGAGCGCCTCGAGGGGCCGAACCTCTGGCCCGAGGCGCTGCCGGAGTTCCGCGAGGTCTTCGAGCGCTGGCACGCGGAGCTCGCGGCGGTCGCGATCCGGCTGCTGCGCACCTGGGCCGTCGCGCTCGACGCCCCGGAGGACGTGTTCGACGAGGCGTTCGCCGAGCGGCCGTTCTCGCTGGTGAAGGTCGTCCGCTACCCGGGCACCTCCGACCCGGAGCCCAAGCAGGGCGTGGGCGCGCACCGCGACGGCGGCGTGCTGACGCTGCTGCTGGTCGAGCCCGGCAAGGGCGGCCTGCAGGTCGAGCACGACGGCTCGTGGATCGAGGCACCCGCGATGGAGGGCGCGTTCGTCGTCAACATCGGCGAGATGCTGGAGCTCGCCACGGGCGGCTACCTCAAGGCCACGCTGCACCGCGTGATCTCGCCGCTGATCGGGACGGACAGGATCTCGATCCCGTTCTTCTTCAATCCCGCGCTCTCGGCCACCATGCCCTCGCTCCCGCTGCCCGAGGAGCTCAAGTCCGGCCTCTCGGTCGACCCGACGAACGCGCCGATCCTCGAGACCTACGGCGAGAACGCGCTGCGCTACCGGCTCCGGGCGCACCCGAACGTGGCGGCCGCCCACCACGCGGACCTGCTCGCTCCCACCGTCTGACCCGGGAACGACGAAGGGCCCCCTCCCGCGCGAGCGCAGGAGGGGGCCCTTCGTCGTCAGTGCGTCAGCAGCGCGCGGCGGCCACGGGGACCGTCGCGGTGAAGGCGGGCTGGCCGGTCGCCGACCCGGTCACCGTCACCGTGCCGGCCGGCATCGAGGCCAGGCGGGTGGTGAAGGCGGCGGAGGCCGAGGAGCCGGGCGCGACCGCAGTGAACGACTTCGACCCGTAGGCCGAGGCGATCGTGACGTCCGCGGCAGCGGTGTCGGCGTTCTTCACGGTCACCGTGAGCACGACCTTGCCGGCGACGCAGCGCGTCGTGGCGGCGGGGGCGAGCTCGAGGGTGTCCAGCGGGACGGCGGCCGAGACCGACGTGCGCACCAGCTTGTCCGCGTACCCGGTGTAGGAGGCCGTGACACCGGTCACGCCCGCCGGGACCGAGACGCTCGCGGAGCCGCCGGAGAGCGGGACGGTCGAGGTCCACGAGCCGCCGGTGAAGGTGACCGAGCCGACGACGTCGCCCTTGTCGGCCGCTACGACCGTCGCCGTGACGGTGCGGCCGTCGGCGGTGAGGGTCGTGGTGGAGTCGACGGCGGTGACGCCGGTCCAGTTCTTCATGGCGGTGAGGACCGTCTGCGGGACGCTCACGAACGCGCCGTGCCGCGGGCTGGTCGGGAGGCCGGCGCGGCTCTTGGGCGAGACGTTCCAGTCGGCCGACTGCGAGAGGCGGTTCGTCTGCGAGCTGCCGGCGATCGCCGCTCCGGAGGTGAGGAAGGCCTTGTAGCCGCCGTCGCCGTAGTTGTCGACGAGGAAGGCGTAGCCGTCGCCCGTGCCGGTGGTGTCGTTCGGGTCGCCCGCGTTCAGCTTGATGATCTCGGGTCCCTCGCCGGCCTGGCCGGTCTCGAGCGAGGTCATCCGGGTGTCGGTGAGCTGCCAGGTGGTGTTCGGGTCGGCGCTCCAGTTCGAGGAGGTCGTCCCGGCGGTCAGGACCTTCGACTTCTCGAGGAAGATGTCCTTCCCGGCCTCCAGGATGCCGGCGGCGCCGCCCTCCTCGTTCTTGGTGAAGCGGTAGTAGTAGTCGCCGATCTTCGTGATCGTGGAGTCGATCCGCGCGTAGCCCGTGTCCTGCCAGGTGGCGGGGGGAGCGGTGAAGGTGCGGAAGTCGCGGGTGATCACCGAGAAGACACGGGAGTAGAGCTTGTCGCTGTTGGTCTTCGTCGCGTCGGAGTACAGGCGCGAGGAGAAGAACACGACGTAGGACTGCAGCGCGTCGTCCCAGTACGCCTCGGGCGCCCAGGTCATGCCGGCGGCCGGCTGGTTGACCGTGATGCCGGTGTCGGCGCCGTTGGTGCGGGTCCACTGCACCAGGTCGGTCGACTCCCAGACCTCGATCTTCAGGCTGCCCGTGGACTGGGCGTCGCCCCAGTTCGTGCCGCAGGAGATGCAGAGATCGGTGGCGACCATGTAGTACTTGTCGCCGTTGTGCGAGCGGAGGATGAACGGGTCGCGCAGGCCCTTCGTGTCGGTCGTCGAGGTGATGACCGCCTTGCCGCCGTTGACCGGCGAGAAGGTGAAGAAGTCGTTGCCCGAGGTCGCGGCCTGGTAGATCTTCTCGTCGCCGTCCGACTTGAAGTACGCCGAGGCGTAGCCCGCGTCGGGAGCGGTGCGGCCGAGCTCGGCGACGGTCAGGGTGAAGGCGCGCGTCTCGGTGACTCCGTTGAGCGTCGCCTTCGCGGTGAGGGTGACGGTCCTGTCGCCGGAGCCGTAGGCCGGCCGGGTGACGACGCCGCCGCCGCGGTACGGGTCGGCCGCGCCGACCGCCGGAGCGGCGTAGGACGTGTTCGTCGGGGTGACGAGCGCCGGGTCGGACGAGGTCCAGGTGATGTCGGTGCCGTTCTTGGCGCCCTTCACCGCGAGGGGGAGGTTCTCGGTCGTGCGCGTGGCGAGCTTCAGCGCGTCGAGGTCGTCGTTGATGCTCGGGGCGAGCACGACGACGTCGAAGGCGATCGTCGCGCCCTGAGCGGTGGTCGCCGTCAGAGTCACCGGGGTGTTCTGCGCGATCGAGCGCGAGACGACGCCGGTGGCCGAGACGACCGCGCTGTTCGAGGAGGTCCAGGTGAGCGGGACGCCGCTGCTGGAGGCGGGCAGCGTCAGGTTCGAGGAGACCTGGGTCAGCGACGGGTTGCCGGCCAGCAGGACGGGCTGGATGTCCGAGCGCAGCAGGGCGGAGGTCGCGGACGCCTTCGCCGCGGCGGTCGGCATGCTCGAGGCGACCTGCTCGGCGGTGAGGGAGGTGTCCCAGAACTTCACGTCGGTGACGTCGGCGGTCACGAGTGCGTCGCCGGAGTAGAGCGAGCGGCCGAGGTAGCCGAGAGTGGACCCGGTCGGCACGATGCTCGCCATCGACTTCGTGGTGTTCGCCGTCGAGATCTGCGTGCCGTCGCGGTAGAGGGTCAGCACGGTGCTCGACCCCGTGCCGGTGCCGACGAGCGTGAGCGTCGTGAACCCGGGGTTCAGCGTGCCGCCGAACGGCATGCGGGTCTCGCCGTTGCTGGTGGGCTCCTTGACGCGGATGCCCGCGAGGACCTGTCCGCTGGGCGAGCCGTCGGGGTTGCGCGGGTTCACGAAGACGTGGTTGCCGAGCTGCGTGGTGTTCCACGGGCCGACGCCGTCGCCGATGACCCAGCCGAACTGGTTGGCGGTGGTCTGCGTCTTCACCGTGTACTCGACGGCGAAGGCGTTGTCGGCTCCGGTGACCAGGCCCTGGGGGAGGCTCGCGTAGCCGTCGTTCTTGAACCGGGCGACCTGGTCGCCGCCGGCGTTCGCGAAGGACGCGTCGGTGAGGCCGGTCAGGGTGGCGTTGCGTCCGTTGCCCGAGATGTCGAGCAGGGCCGAGCCGGCGTGGGACATGTCGTAGTGCGCGGTGGGCGCCGGGACGTCGACGGCCTGCGCCGAGACGGGGACGAGAGCGCCGGTGAGGGCGACGCTCGTGCAGGCGAGAGCGGAGAGGAAGAGGGATCGCACGCGGCGCCGAGGCGCGGCGGCAGGGGGCTCCGGGGAGCGTCGTCTCATCGTCGAGACCTTTCCTTCAGGGGAGGGATGCGTCGAGCCGAGGGGACCGACGCGTCTGTTCACGTTAACATGTGGGCCGCCTCAGAGCCATGGGGGAATTGCTCGGGCGTCGGGAGCGAACCATGCGCCAGGGGCACGCCTCGGCGCAAGACCTGCACCCGCGAGCGCCCGGGGCGTAGCGTGAACGCACCGCATCCTGGCCCCCGGTGACGGAACCATGCCCATCCGCCTGCCCTGCGAGGACTTGACCATGACGACGCTCTTCCACACCGGAGGCTCCCTCTCCCTCGACGACGCGACCGCCGACGCCGTCGTCCGCTACTCGCTCGCGCTCGCGCAGCAGCACCGGATGAGCACGGTCAGCGTCGCCGACGACTCGGCCCCCTCCTCCGTCGTGACGCTCACCATCGGGCTCGGCGTCCCCCTGGTGGTCGCAGGGACCGGTAGCGCAGCGGCGGAGTCGAGTGCCGAGATCCTCGAGCGCCTCGACGCGCTCGACGGCGCGGGCGGTCCGGTGCCCGCCTCGGACGTCGACCCCCGCGCGACGTGGGAGCTCGAGAACGAGTACTGAGCTCCGAGCCGCGGCGCCGCCGGCGCGGATGCGCCCCGCTCCTGCTCCGCGGGCGCGGAGCGTCAGCGCCGGTAGTCGCGGATGATCTCCTGGGCGAGCGTCGTGATCGGGGTCGACGTCGCTCGCGCGCGGACCCGCAGCACCTCGAAGGCCTGCTCGACCGTGGTGCGGTGGGCGTAGGCGAGGATCCCCTTCGCCTGCTCGATCAGCACCCGGCTGTCGAGGGCGTGCTGCAGCTGCTCCTGGGTGACCGTGCTCTGCTGGAGCGCGCGCTGGTGCAGGATCCCGATCGTCGCGACGTCGGCGAACGCCTGCACGACCGCGATGTCGTCAGGATCGAGCCGCCCCGGCCGGGCCTGGAAGAGGTTGAGGGAGCCGATCGTCGTCCCCGCCGAGCGCATCGGCACGCAGTGCGCCGAGAGCACGTCGAGCTCGACCGCCAGCGTCCGGAACTCCGCCCACTCCTCGCCCACGGCGCGGGCGTCCTCGACGATCACCGGCCGCCCGGTCTCGAAGCACTGGATGCACGGGCCCGACCCGCTGTCGAGCTGGAGCAGCTCGATCAGCCGGGTGTCCTCGTCCGTGGAGGCGAGCACCTCGAGGGAGCCGGTGGAGTCGGCGAGGACGAGCCCCGCCGAGACGGCGTCGAAGAGGGTCGCGCTGCTCTCCACGAGGGTCTGGGTGAAGTCGACGACGTCGTAGTCGTCGACCAGTGTGTCGGAGAGGGCGACGAACGTCTGGATGACGCTGCGCTCGCGGGAGTTCGTCACCATGTGTCGTCCTGGGCGGTGAGAGGGCGGTCGGGGAACCCGTCGTGCCGGGCCACGATGCCGGAGGCGACATCGACGACGGAGCGCTGCTGGGCGAAGGCGTGGGCGCGCAGCAGCAGCTGCGCCTCCTCGGCCGTGCTGCCGTAGCGCGCGATGATCATGCCGGTCGCCTGGTGCACCACGCGTCGCGAGCGCGGATTCGTGCTCTCCTCGACCTCGTTGTCGCGCAGCACCGCGGCAAGCACCAGCAGCGCCGTCGCGGTGGTCGAGGCGCTGATCCGGCCGAGGAGGGAGTCGCTGAGCGACGTGGGGCGGCGGGAGTAGAGGTCGACCGCGCCGATCGAGAGCCCCGCGATCGAGAGCGGGAAGGCGAAGACCGCGCGCACCGCCGTGGGGCCGATCGCCTCGGTGAAGAGCGGCCAGCGCTCCTCCGCGCCGGTGTCCGGCACCGAGACGGGGCCGGCAGCGCGGATCGCCTCCCAGCACGGGCCCTCGCCGAGGTCGATCTGGATCTCGTCCAGCCGGCTCGCGGTGCTGTCGCTCGCGGCGACGGTCTCGCCGCCGAAGGGGCTGCCGAGCGTGGAGATCGCGACGCCGTCGATCGGATACCCGCGCAGATACGGGTCGCAGAGAGCGTCGGAGTCGGTCACCGCGCCCATTTCAGCCGTCGGCTCCGCTCGGAGCGACGCTCCGCCGGACCGGCGGGGACCACGACGCGGTGACGCGCGGGAGCCCGCCTGGCTGCGCTGCCCGGGCGCACGAGGCGACGGCCCGTGAAGCGGCTCGTCGGGCGCGGACGGTGCATGGTGCGGGGCGACGGGAGCCGGAGGACGGCGGCCTGCACGGCGACGGAGCGGCTCAGGCCGGGGTCGATCGAGCCGGGACGCTCGAGGGCGGCGATGAGGTCGTCGAGGACGGCGAAGGCGGGATCTGTCATCACGGCTCCTGGCCGGGTGTCCGCGGCCGTTGTCGTGCGCCGAGGCGCGGGAGGTGTCGATCGGGTGTCGCCGTGCGGGGTCCGCGCACGACGTCGACGAGGTCCTGCCCGACGGTACGGGGCGCGGATCGACCGGACGACGTGGTTGACCTCTCGGAGGTCCGCCGCTACTCGTACTCTGCGTTGAGCTCGTCGAAGTCGTTCGTGATGATCGACAGCGGGGTGTACGGCGTGATGAGGAGGAGCGCCGGGTTCGCGCGACCCTCGCCGTAGTTGACGGTCAGCCACTGCGGGGTCGGGGAGGCCAGGGCGGCCTCGACCTCGGCGCGGAACTCGTCGAGGCTCCTGTTGTTGACGGTGTAGGCGGTGCCGTTGTAGATCAGGTCGATGCGCTTCACAGCTGGTCGCCCTTCGCCGGGGGACGCACCGGTTCGGCGGGTTCCGAGATCACGTACAGCCCGCCCGCGGAGTTCGCGAGGTCGGTGAGCGCGGAGATCCAGGCGGGGTTGATGCGGGGCATCCGGCCGCCGAAGTACTTGTAGCGGAGCGCGTGGGAAGGGTGGATCCAGATCGCGCTGCGGCCGTCGCCCATGCTGTGGTCGTCGCGCCAGCTGAGCAGGAACGACTCGTTGCGGCGCAGCTTCGCGGTGATGACGATCTGCAGGTGCGCGAGCACGCGGTCCTCGAAGTCGATCTCGACGGTCCCGTCGTAGTGCAACTTCCCCATCGGCGTCTCCAGCCCCTGATCTCCGGCCGGCAGGCGCCCGCCGTTGCCATCACCCTTCCGCAGACCGGAGGGATCCGACAACCCGGCCTGCCATTCTCTGCTCGATCTGTCCAGGTCTTCCGTCAGCGGCGGTCCTCTGCCAACCGCCTCCCTCCACGCGGCCGGCGCTGCCGAGCATGGACGGCATGAAGCACATCCTCTTCGCCGACAAGACGATCCTCGTGGGGGACGAGGCGGCCGACGCGCTCGTCGAGTACGCCGTCGCCCTCGCCGCGAAAGGCGCGGCCGACACCGTCGAGTACACGGGGATCGGCGCCGACGGCGGGACGGTCGATGCCACCTTCCTCGTGAACGCCGCGGCCGCCCTCATCGTCGAGACCACGCCGAGCGACCTGCCCGAACCGGACAACGCGGCGGAGGTGGCACGGCTGCGCGCGCGGATCGACGCGCTCACCGGCGAGCATGCCGTGCAACCCGGCGACGGCGAGCTGACCAGTGGTGCCGGCTACGAGGACTCCTACGGGCAGTGAGTGGTTCCCCGTAGTGCGGACCCGGATGCGTCCGGCGTCCGCTACCACTGCGAGGCTCCGCAGTGAACCCCCTGATCGGCTGAGGGGAGGCGGACGTACCGTGGCCCTGCGGGTCGCCGACGACACGATCACCGGTCGACCGCTACGGGCACGGCCGCGGGTCGGCCGGGGAGGACGGACACCATGACCGGAGACCATCCCTTCTGGGTGCGCCTCGCGCGCAAGGAGCCGCAGTGCGCCATCGTGCGCGGCCGGGTCTTCGAGATCGGCGCCCCCGACGAGCGGGACGGGGCCTTCCTCCTCACGGTCTGGGAGAAGGGGCGGCCCGTCGGGCACGTCCTGAACGTGGACCCGCCCGCCTACAAGCCGTGCGGACCGGGGCACCCGGTCGAGCCGCAGCGGGTCGACGGGGTCGAGGAGCTGCTCGAGCTCCTGGTGCCCCAGCGCACCCGGCTCGCGGCGCACGGCTGACGCCACTCCCGTCCGCGGGGGCCGCCCGAGTCCTGTGCACCGGGAGCGGGGCGAGCGCTGAGCACCCGCCGGCGGACGCCCGGGACGGGGGAGTCGTGCGGCCGGGCGGCGGCTGGCATCCTGACCTCGGTGTGACGAGCGCGCCCGCGAGGGGGAGCCCGATGAGCACCACCGAGGACGTCGACGACGGGACCGCCGAGTTCGGGTACCGCCCCTCCCTCACCCGCGGGATCGGTCGCTTCGGCAGCTTCGCCGCGGGCGTGAGCTACATCTCGATCCTGACCGGCACGTTCCAGCTCTTCTCCTTCGGCTTCGCGCTCGGCGGTCCCGCCTACTGGTGGTCCTGGCCGATCGTGTTCACCGGGCAGCTCATGGTCGCGCTGTGCTTCGCCGAGCTCGCCGCCCGCTACCCGGTCGCCGGCTCCGTCTACAACTGGAGCAAGCGCCTCGCCGGGCCGACGGTGAGCTGGATGGCGGGCTGGCTGATGGCCACCGCGTCCGTGGTCACGCTCGCGGCCGTCGTGCTGGCGTACCAGGCGACGCTCCCGCAGATCTGGAGCGGGTTCCAGCTCGGCGGCTCCGCGGGGGTGAGCGCGGTGGTCTGGGGAGGACTGCTGATCGCGTTCACCACCGCGGTCAACGCGCGCGGCGTGCAGCTGATGGCCCGGATCAACAGCGTCGGCGTGCTGATCGAGCTCGTCGCGGCGGTGCTGCTGGTGGCGGTGCTCGCGGTGAACGTGGTGCATCCGCCGACCGTGCTGCTCGACACCAGCGGCTACGGCGGGAGCAAGCCGGGCGGGTACGCCGGCGCGTTCCTCATCGCCGCGATCGCGTCGGCGTACGTGATGTACGGGTTCGACACCGCGGGCTCGCTCGGCGAGGAGACGGTCGATCCGCGCCGGACCGCGCCGACGGCGATCCTGCGGGCGGTGACCGCCTCCTTCGTCCTCGGCGGCCTCATCCTGCTGCTGGGGATCCTCTCGGCGCCCGACCTCGCCGACCCGGCGCTCGGGCAGGCGTCGGGCGGGCTGCAGCGGATCGTGCTGCAGGTGCTCGGCGGCCCCCTCGGATCGGTCCTCCTGCTCTGCGTGGTCGTCGCGATCACGGTGTGCGCGCTGGCGGTGCACACGGCGGCCATCCGACTGATCTTCGCGATGGCCCGCGACAACGCCCTGCCCGGCAGCCGCGTGCTCGCCCGCGTCGACCCGCGGCGCGGGACACCGGTGGCGCCGGCGCTGGTCGTGGGGGTGCTCGCGGTGCTGATCCTGGTCGTGAACATCAGGACGCCGGCGATCTTCACGGCCGTGACGAGCGTGGCGGTCATCCTGATCTACCTCGCCTACCTGCTGGTGACGGTGCCGCTGCTGATCGCCCGGCTCCGCGGCCGGTGGCCCGCAGCCGCGCCCGGGCGCTTCTCGCTCGGCCGCGCGGGCCTGCCGGTGAACGTCGTCGCGGTGCTCTGGGGCGCGGCGATGACGGTCGACCTCGCGTGGCCGCGCGTCGAGGTCTACGGGGAGGAGCTGCGCTGGAGCGCGGTCGTCGTGATCGCCGCGGTCGTCGGGATCGGCCTGGCCTGGTTCCTCCTCCGCGGCCGGCACCGCCTCGGCACCCTGCCCGCGCACGCGCTCCCCTCGCCGCCGCCGCGGGGCTGAGTCGCACGAGAAGGCCCGTTCTCGAGGGGGCAGGACGATCCTATCCGGGCGACTCGGCGGCGGCACCGGGAGGAGGATGGGGGAGCGGGTGCTCGGCCGAGCGCCGCGGGAAGGAGCGCGCGTGCGGAACCGCCTGGCGACTCCGTCCCTGCTCGCGCACGCCGTGCTCATCCAGGCCGTCGCGTTCCTGCTCCGGCCGGCCGCCGTCTACCAGGCGATCCGGCTCGACGTGCCGGCCTGGGCGCTCGGGGCGCTCGGCGCCTCGTTCGCGCTGGTGCCGCTGCTGATCGCGCTGCCGGTGGGCGGGCTGGTCGACCGGGTCGGCGCCCGGGCCGTGATGGCCGTCGGCTCGCTCGTCGCGGTGGGAGCGGCCGCGGTGCTGCTCCTGGCGGGCGGGAGCGTCGCGGGGCTGCTCCTCGGCATCGCCCTGCTCGGCGCGGGGCACCTGGGCTGCGTGGTCGGGCAGCAGACCGTCGTCGCGGGCGGCACCGGAGGGACGCGGCTCGACAGCCGCTTCGGCTACTACACGTTCGCCGCGTCGCTCGGGCAGGCGATCGGGCCCGCGTTCATCCCGGTGCTCGCGGGCGGCTCGGTGCGGCCCGACCCGGCGCCGCTGTTCCTCGTGGGCGGGATCCTCGCGGTGCTGCTGCTGGTCTCGACGGCGGGGATCCGCAGCCCGTCCCCGCGCGGACCCGCGGCGGAGGGGGCTGCGGCTCCGGGCTCGACGCTCGGTCTCCTCCGGGTGCCGGGCCTCGCGCGCGCCCTGCTGACCAGCGCGACCGTCGTCGCCGCCGTCGACCTGACCGTCGTCTACCTCCCCGCCCTCGGCGCCGAGCGCGGGCTCCCGGCCGGCGTCGTCGGGGCCCTGCTCACCGTGCGCGCGCTCGCGTCGATGGCCTCGCGGCTCCTCCTCGGCGCGGCCACCGCCCGGCTCGGGCGCACCCGGGTGATGGTGGGCGGCATCCTGATCTCGGCGCTCTGCCTGGTGCTGGTCGCCCTGCCCGCGCCGACCGTGCTCCTCTTCGTCGCGGTCGCCGCCCTCGGCCTGGGCCTCGGGATCGGCCAGCCCATCACGATGTCCTGGCTGATCGAGCGCACCCCCGCCGACCGCCACGGCCGCGCCCTTGCGCTGCGCCTGGCCGGGAACCGCCTCGGGCTGATCGCCCTGCCCAGCCTGCTCGGCGTCCTCGCGGCGGCGGCCGGAGCGGGCGGTGTCCTCATCGGCACCGGTGCCGCGGTCGGCGCGACCCTCCTCCTGCTGCGCGGGGTGCGCCTGGACTGAGGTACCCGGGGCCGCAGCGGATCGGCGGCGCGAGCGGCGATGCCGGGCCTCGCAGTCGGAAGACCGGAGGGTCAGCTGCCCGGCTCCTCCACGCGGACGTCCGCGGCGGCCTTGTCGGCGCGCCAGCCGCGCCAGACCGGCTGGCGGAGGGTGCCGGAGGCGGTGCGCTCGCGGTAGCGGACCTCGCCGACCAGGACGGGCGACACCCAGTGCACGCCGCGCGACTCGAGCGGAGGGACGGAGACGGCGGGCTCCTCGGTGGCGTGCTCGGCCAGGCGGTCGACCAGTCCGCGGCGCTCGCGGTCGCTGAAGCCGGTGCCCACACGGCCGGAGTACGCGAGCCCGTCCTCGCCGGGGATCGCGGTCAGCAGCGCCCCGACCGACCCCTGCAGGCCGCCGTCGCCCTCGCGCCAGCCCACGATCACGACCTCCTGCAGCCGGTGGTGGGTGAGCTTGATCCAGTCGCGCGAGCGGCTGCCCTCCTGGTAGCGCGAGTCGCGGCGCTTGGCGACCACGCCCTCGAGGCCGAGGGTGCGGCTGGTGGCCATCGCCTCCTCCAGGTCGCCGTCGAACACGGACGGGACGTGCACGCGCTCGTTCTCGGCGACGAGCTCGACCAGTGCCGAGCGACGGGTGTCGTAGTCGCTCCCGGTCAGGTCGTCTCCTGCGCGCTCGAGCAGGTCGAAGACCATCAGGTGCACCGGAGTGGACCGGGCGGCCGCCTCGATCTCGCGCGGCTTCGTCAGCCCGCCGCGGGTCTGCAGGGCGCCGAAGTCGGGGCGCCCGCGAGCGTCGAGGGCGACGATCTCGCCGTCGAGCACGGCGTCGGCGGCGGCCTCGGCGAGCGGGGCGAGCAGGTCGGGGAACGCCGCGGTCAGGTCGTTGCCGTTGCGGCTCGTGAGGGTCGCGGTGCCGCCCTGCACCCGCACGAGAGCGCGGTAGCCGTCCCACTTCATCTCGATCGCGGCCCCGGGGTCCACGTCGCCGCGGCGTCCGGCCGTGGCGAGCATGGGGCGGTGGCGGCGCGGAGCGGAGTCCTCGGCCGGGCGGTCTGCGGAGGGTGCGGGGCGGGGAGCGGGCGACGCGGCGGACGCGGCCGCCCGGCCCCGTCGCTGCGTCCCGTGCCCGTGAGCGGGACCCGGCGCTATCAGGTGCAGGAGCCAGTTCTTCTCGGCGCCCTCCCTCGAGCCCGTGTGCAGCAGGGCGTAGCGGCGGGGCTCGCCGCCGAGCCCGCCGTCGGGGCGGCCGGTCAGCACCGCGATCACCTCCTTCCCCTCGCGCCACTTCTCGAGCGCGTAGGTGCCCTCGTCCCAGATGCGCACCTCGCCGCCGCCGTACTCGCCCGCCGGGATCGTTCCCTCGAAGGTCGCGTACTCGAGGGGGTGGTCCTCGGTCTGCACCGCGAGCCGGTTGGGGTCGCCCTCCAGCGGCGGGCCCTTCGGCACCGCCCAGCTGACCAGGACGCCGTCGTGCTCGAGCCGGAAGTCGTAGTGCAGGCGCCGCGCGTGGTGCTCCTGGATGACGAAGGAGTCGCCCGAGGAGGAGCCCGCGGACCCCGCCTCGGGCACCGGCTCCGGCGTTCTCGACGCGTCGCGCATGCTGCGGTAGGTCGCCAGGCGGTCGGAGGAGGCGTCCGTCGCGGCGAAGCCCGCCATCCGCTCCGGGGTCGGCTCGAGCCCGGCACCCCGGGCGGCGAGCAGCGGGCGGAGGAGGTCTCCGTCGCTCCGCAGCCGCTCCACCACCTCGTCGGGCGACAAATGGCGCAGGTTGTCGGCACCCAGCTCCTCCCACGTGCGGGGCGCGGCGGCGGCCGGCCGGAGGCGCCCCCGGAGGGAGTAGGGGGCGATGGTCGTCTTCGCCGCGCTGTTCTGGCTCCAGTCGACGAGGACTTTGCCCTCGCGCAGGGTCTTCTTCATGTCCGAGACGACGAGGTCGCGGTGGTCCGACTCGAGAGCGCGCGCCAGCTCGTGCGCGACCGCCGAGATCTGGTCGCTGGAGGCGGAGGCGTCCAGCGGGCAGTAGAGGTGGATCCCCTTGCTCCCGCTGGTCACCGGCAGCGGAGCCAGCCCCATCCCCTCCAGCAGGTCGCGGGCGAGGAACGCGACCTCGGCGCACTCGGCGAGGCCCGCCCCCTCGCCCGGGTCGAGGTCGAGCACGAGACGGTCGGGCGGACGGCGCTCGCCGTCGGAGCCCAACCGCCACTGCGGGACGTGCAGCTCGAGCGCCGCCTGCTGCGCCAGCCAGGTGAGCCCGGCGACGTCGTCGACCAGCGGGTACTCGACGTCGCGCGACGAGTGCGCGAGCCGGGTCCGGCTCAGCCAGTAGGGGGCGGAGGAGGGGAGGTTCTTCTCGAAGAAGACCTCGCCCGGATGCTCGGCGGTGCCCACTCCGTCGACCCAGCGCTTCCGGGTGACCGGGCGGCGCGCGAGATGGGGCAGCATCGCGGAGGCGACGGAGGCGTAGTAGGAGAGCACATCGGCCTTGGTGAAGCCCGTCTCCGGGTAGACGACCTTGTCGAGGTTCGTCAGCCGCAGCCTCCGCCCGCCGACCGAGACGATCTGCTGCGAGGCGGCCATCCCCCCATGGTGGAGGCAGGCGCGCGCGGAGGGAACCCCGGACCGTCGCGGGAACCCGCAGCGAGCCGCCTCCACGACTCGGGGTTCCCTCGGCGGCGGGGAGTAGCGTCGACGCACCACGTCCGAAGGAGCCCTCCGTGCCCGACACGATCGCCGACATCCCCCTCACCACGATCGACGGCACCACGTCGACCCTCGCCGACTACCCGCCCGTGCGGCTGATCGTCAACGTCGCCTCCCGCTGCGGCCTCGCCCCGCAGTACGAGAAGCTCGAGGCCCTGCAGAAGAGCTACGGGGAGCGCGGATTCACGGTCCTCGGCTTCCCGAGCAACCAGTTCCTCCAGGAGCTGAGCGACGAGGACAAGATCAAGGCGTACTGCTCGACGACCTGGGGGGTCACCTTCCCGATGTTCGAGAAGGTCCGCGTCAACGGCCGCTCGGCGCACCCGCTCTACGCGGAGCTCACCAAGGCGGAGGACGAGAACGGCAAGGCCGGCCGGGTGAAGTGGAACTTCGAGAAGTTCCTGATCACGGCCGACGGCACGGTCCACCGGTTCCGCCCGACGGTCGAGCCCGACGACCCTCGGATCGTCGACCTGATCGAGGCGTCGCTACCCGCCTGATCCCGCTCAGCGGCGGGCGCGGGGCGGAGCACCCCGCCCGTCGCGGATCAGCGGTCGCGGAGCCCCAGGGCCGAGCGGGCGTCCGCGGGCTCGACGCCCTCGGGGCAGACGATGTCCGAGACGTCGAACGGCGTCGCGCGCGAGAACGGGATCATCTCGATCCCGTCGACGTGGCGCAGCAGCACGAGGCCGCCCTCGCCCTCGCGCAGGCTCCGGCGCACCTGGCGCAGGAAGATGCCGGCCATGTCGAGCTCGACGACGAAGGAGCGGCCGCTCACGTCGATCCGGCAGCCGATGACCGGCTGGGAGCCGACGGAGACGGAGTCCGGCACGCGGCGCGGCTCGATCGGCTGCTCCTTGCGGAGGGTCCGCACCGGGGTGAGGGTGGGCAGGCCGGTCGCTCGCGCGGTGTCCGTCATGGTCGTCTCCGTCCGTCGACGTCCGCCGATGGTTCCGGGGACGTCTTCTCGACGGTACTTCGCGTCCCCCGCAGAGGGGACGGGGTTGACGGCCGTGCGATCAGGGGGCAGCGGGGCCCAGGAGCGGCAGGGCCCAGGAGCGGCAGGGCTCAGGAGCGGCAGGGCTCAGGAGCCCTGGCGCTGCTCCTCGGGCTCCGGCAGGACCGAGAGCTCGCCGTGCATGCTGGCGACGCTGAGCATCTGCTCGATCCACGCGCGGTTGAGCTTGGGCTGGTGCGCCTCGGTGAAGCGGAAGTGCAGCGGCACCGACGGGTGCAGCCAGACGGAGCTCCGGCCGTGTCCGGTGGAGGCGTCCTCCATCCACGAGAGCGAGAAGGCTTCGTTGCGGCGCAGCTTCGAGAGGACGGCGACCTTCAGGTGCGCGAGGACGCGCTCCTCGAATTCGATCTCGAGGTTCTGCGGTCCGTAGATGAGCGTGGCCACGGGCCCCCTTCGTTCATCGGGCCGGCCCTGGCGGACGGCTCCTCGGGGGACGGTATCCGCTCGGACCCCGGTGCGGGGAATCGGGCGGGAGACACGCCGGACCCCCATTGACAGTCCCGCGGACGGGACGTAACACTGCTGGGCGTGCTGGGCGCCACGTTAGCCGACGCATGTAGCGAGAGTCGATGCTCCGTCGCGGATCTCCCGTCGGCCGGGGCCGGCCCGGGAGCGAGCGCGGGCACCTCCGGCTGCCGGCCGCGCCGCTCAGGATCCCGTCACGGCCCGGCCGGCGCGTCCCACCCCTCCTGCGGAGTCGCGCAGGTGCCGCGGAAGACGTACTGCGACGGCAGCTTCCGCTGGTGCGAGGACCAGTCGATCGCCGGCCGCCGCTGCTCCGGAGGCAGGTAGCCGAGCCGGTACACCGCCATCAGCTCCAGCTCGTCGGGCACGGCGAGCAGCGACTCGATCCGCGCCCACGCTCCCGGCACCTCCATCGGGAACGACACGAACTGGATCCCCATCCCCAGCTCGACCGTGCTCAGCCAGACGTTCTCCATCGCGGCGCCCACGCTGAACACCGAGTAGAAGGAGGAGAGCTCGCCCGGCCGGTACTCGGAGCGGTCGAGCATCACCCCGAGCAGCAGCGGCGATCCCGCGACGAGCCGGCGGTTCTCCTCGCCGAGCGTCTGCGGGACGCGGAGGGAGTTCATCAGGAACTGCCCGCGCTTCGTGAAGACCTGCTTCGTGAAGGGGCGGAGCGGAGCCGGCAGCTTGTCGAACAGCATCCCGTCGCGCCGCTGCTCCATCTCCTCGCTGCTGAAGCGGAAGTAGGGCTTGTAGCGCTCGAAGAACGTGCCGTTCGACATCGCGGTGGTCATGCTCTCGCCGCTGATCGCGGCGATCCGGTCGATCGTCTCGCGCTCCTCGACGAGCACGAACCGCCACGGCTGGCTGTTGAGCTGCGAGGGCGCCCGGCCGGCCACCTCCATCAGGAGCCGCTGGTGCTCCTCGGAGACGGGGTCGGGCAGGAACGCGCCGTTGGTGGTCTTCCGGCGCCGGACGACATCGAGGAACTCCATGCCTCGATCCTGCCCCGATCGATCGCGCAGAGGGGGGAGCGGCGGCGGCCCGGGGCGCGCGCGGTAACATCGAGGGTCCTGTGCAGGCTCGAGGGAAGCGGTGGAACGGTGAAGACGAGGGTCATCTTCTACCTTCTCGGAGGTGTGTTCGTGCTCGGCGCGGGCATCAACTCGGTCGTGGGCAGCGGCTTCTCGGTGCCGAACCTGCTGACGATGCTCTGCGGCGCGCTGATCCTCGCGATCGCCGGCTGGCAGGCGCTGCGCTCCTACCGCTCCGACCCCGACCGCGACGTCGAGCCCCCGCGCTAGAAGCCGGGGCGCGTCAGCGCAGGGCTGACCCGGCCCTGAGACGCTGGAGCACGCCTCGGCGCCGCGCCGGCCGCCGCGTCCGCCCGAGAGCGGCGAGCACGAACGGAGCCGCCGCCAGCGCGATCACCGGGTGCCGGCGTCCGTGCGTCCCGGCGAAGGGGATCACCGCCAGCGGGACGGCGGCGGGAGCCAGCGCGGACGCGGCGCGGGTGTCCGACCGCCGCAGCGTCGCCCAGGCCAGAGCGGTGAGCGTCGACGTGCAGATGTAGAGCGCGTGATGGATCCAGTGCCAGCGGCCCGTGCGGAGAGCGCCGGTGGCGACGGCGGTGCCGAGGGCGCAGTTGGCGGAGTAGCTGACAGCGGCGGCGCGCAGCCAGAGCGGACCGGAAGCGCTCGCCCTCCGCCGCGTCCTCACACCTCGCCCCGCGCGAGCAGCAGCCGGTAGGGCGCCGCGCGCTCGACCCGCCACCCCTCGGGCGCCACAGCCCGCAGCTCGGCGGCGGTGAAGCTGCGCCGCACCGACAGCGACCCGTCGTAGTGGAGGAACGAGCCGGCCGCGATCGGTCGCGTGGCCAGCAGGTAGGCCGTGTAGGCCAGCCGCGAGCGCTCGATGTCGTTGTGGAGGGCGCGCGGGGCCAGGCGCTCGCTGTCGGCGAGCAGGTCGGCGAGTGATTCCGGCGACAGGTGGTGCAGCACGTGGTTGGAGGTCACCAGGTCGAAGTGCTCGCCCTCGGCGACCAGGTCGGCGCTGCTCGCGCGGCGGAACTCGACTCCGGACGGCACGGGCGTCGACGTGGCGAACGCGGAGGCGCGCTCGTCCGGATCGACGGCGGTGATCGCCAGGCGGAGGCCGTCCTCGCGGGCCCAGCCGGCGAGGGAGCGGGCGACGTCGCCGCCTCCGGAGCCGATGTCGAGCAGGCGGAACGGCTCGTCGGGCCGCAGCAGCGGACGCAGGCGCGAGCGGTAGAGGCCGCGCCACCCCGAGACCAGCCGGTTCACGGTGCCGAAGCGGGCGTAGGTGGCGTCGAGCAGGGTGCGGTCGCAGTCCGGGTCGTCCATCAGCTCCTGCTCGGAGACCTCGCGGTGGCGCAGGTCCGGCGCGAGAGGGGCTCGCGGAGTCACTCCCCGCCCCGCTTGGTGAGCAGCGCGAGCTCGACGGTGAGGCCGGGCCCGAACGCCATCGCGCCGACCCGCTCGCCGTCGGCCGCCTCGCCGTGCAGCAGGCGCCGCAGGATGAAGAGGACGGTCGCGCTCGACATGTTGCCGTTGGTGCGCAGAACCTCGCGCGACGGGGCCAGCTGCTCGTCGCTGAGGGCGAGCGAGGCCTGCACCTTGTCGAGGATGCTGCGGCCGCCGGGGTGGATCGCCCAGCGCTGCACGTCGCTCCGCTCGACCTCGGCGCCGGCCAGCAGCGGGGCGACGGCCGCCTCGATGTTCGCTCCGATGATCGAGGGCACGTAGGTGCTCAGCCGCATCGAGAAGCCGTGGTCGCCGATCGTCCACGCCATCTCGGTCTCGCCCTCGTCGGTGAGCGTCGTGGCGAGCGCGTCGAGCTCGAGCACCGGGGTGCCGGGCGCGGCCTCGCGGGCGGTGACGACGGCCGCCGCACCGCCGTCGGCGAAGACGGAGGTCGCGACGATCTGCTCCGGGTCGTTGGAGCTGGTGAGGTGGATGGTGCACAGCTCGACCGCGACGACGAGGACGACCGCCTCCGGGTCGGCCTCGCAGAACTGGCGGGCGGCGCGCAGGCCGGGGAAGGCGCCGTAGCAGCCCATGAAGCCGAGGTGGAAGCGCTGCGTCGAGGGCGCGAGGCCGAGGCGGCGGACCAGCTGGTAGTCGGGCCCCGGGGCGTAGAAGCCGGTGCAGGAGACCGTCACCACGTGGGTGACGTCCTCGGGGGTCATCGACGCGGACGCGAGGGCGCGGCGGGCCGCCTCCGTGAAGAGCTCGGGAGCGCGCTCGGTGTAGACGGCGTTGCGCGCGGCCGTCCCCGGGTCGAGCACCAGGCCGCTCCCCGCGTCGTAGAAGACGCTCGCACCCTCCCGCTCGACCCGGTCGAGCTCGTCGACCACCGTGCTGCGGGTGTCGATCCCGGACGCGTCGAAGGCCGCGCCGATCAGGCGGGACCCGAGCCGGGTCATCGCGGGCTGGGACGCGAAGAGGTCGCGCACCTCGGACTGACGCAGGACCGTGGTCGGCACCGCCGTCTCGATGCTGCGGATGTGGACACTCACCCGCAGGAACCTATCGCGGAATCCTGCGGGTGAGCGGTGCCCTGGAGCGTGATCAGAGGATCGGCTTCCCGCCGGTGACGGCGATCGTCGACCCGCTGATGTAGCTCGCCTCGTCGGAGGCGAGGAGGACGTAGGCGGGGGCCACCTCGGCCGGCTGCCCGGGGCGGCCCAGCGGGACCTGCTCGCCGAACTCGGCGACGGCCTCCTCCGGCATGGTCGAGGGGATCAGCGGCGTCCAGATCGGGCCGGGCGCGACCGAGTTGGCGCGGATGCCCTTCTCGCCGAGCGCCTGCGCGAACGAGGCGGTGAGGCTGAGGATCGCCGACTTCGTGGCGGCGTAGGGAAGCAGCTGGTACGACGGCTGGTCGGACTGCACCGAGCTCGTCGCGATGATCGATGCGCCCTCCTTCAGGTGGGGCAGCGCCGACTTCACGAGGTGGAAGTAGGCGCTGATGTTCGTCGCGATCGTGCGGTCCCACTCCTCGTCCGGGATGTCGGTGACGCTCTCGCGGCTCATCTGGAAGGCGGCGTTGCTGACGAGCACCTCGAGGTGGCCGAAGCGCTCGACGGTCTCGGTGACGACGGCGCGGCAGTGCGCCGGGTCCTGCAGGTCGCCGGGGAGGAGCAGCGCCTCGCGGCCGGCCTCCCGGACCCACTCGGCGGTGTCCTCGGCGTCGTCGTGCTCGTCGAGGTACGAGATCGCGACGTCGGCGCCCTCGCGCGCGAACGCGATCGCGACGGCCTTGCCGATGCCGCTGTCGCCGCCCGTGATGAGGGCGACCTTGCCGCTGAGGCGGCCGGTGCCGCGGTAGGTGGTCTCGCCGTGGTCGGCCTTCGGCGTCAGCTCGGCCTCGGTGCCGGGCGGTGTCTGCTCGGGGGATTCCGGAGTCATGACTCTCCCTCTCGTGTCGTCGGTCGGTCCCTCCATGCAAGCGGGTGGGAGGGAGGGGGCGCAGGGGGTTGACGCCCGGACCGCTCCGTCGTGTCGTCAAGCCCGCGACACCGAGGGCTCCCTGGGTCTTGACTGAGCGTGTCGCCCTTCTTCGGGGCGCTCGGCCAGGAGGTTCGACATGAGCACGACAGACAGGGATCCGGCTGACGGCGGACTGCCGCGACGGGCAGAGGGCTCGGCGGCGGGCGGCACGGCGCGCATCGACTCCGCGGGGGATACGGGAGCGGCTGCGGCGACGGACCGCTCCGCGACTCCGGCCCGTTCCGCCTCCTCGGACCGCTCCGCTTCGACGGACCGCTCCGACTCCGCGCATTCGGCTCCCGAGCACCGCGCGCCCGTCGACCCCGACTCCGCCGAGGCGAAGCAGGCCCGTGCGGCCGCGCGCAAGGACATCCACCAGCGCGAGCGCGACCGCTTCGGCGGCTTCAAGATCGGCTGCGCCTTCTTCGGCTGGCTCGCCGCCACCGGACTCGCCGTCCTCCTGACCGCCCTCGTCACCGCGATCGGGGCCGCCGTCATCGGCACCCAGGACGTCACCGGCGACCTCGCGGCCGACCCCGCCGCGTTCGGCTGGGCGGGCGCGATCGCACTGCTGGTCATCCTCCTCGTCGCCTACTACTGCGGCGGCTACGTGGCAGGCCGCATGGCCCGCTTCAGCGGAGCGAAGCAGGGCGTCGGAGTGTGGGCCTGGGCGGTCGTCGTCGCGATCGTCGTGGGCATCGTCTCGGCGATCACCGGCGGCAGCCAGGCGCTCTCCGCGGTGAGCGGCTTCCCGACGATCCCCCTGGACGCCGGCGACGCCACGGCCGCGGCGGTCGTGACGGCGCTCGCCGCCCTGGTCGTCGCGCTGGTCGGCGCCGTGCTCGGCGGTCTCGCCGGCATGCGCTTCCACCGCCGCGTCGACCGCGAGGGCCTCTCCGGCCTCTCCGTCTGACGCTCCCGTCCCTCCTCTCTCCGCGAGACGCCGCTCCGGTACGCCACGCACGCAGTGCAGCGCACCGGAGGGGCAGCTCGCGGAGGGGAGGTAGGGTCCTTCGCGTGACGGGGGAGCGAGGGACGCGGCTGGCGGGCGAGCTGCGGGAGTGGGACGCGGGCGCGCTCGCGGACCTGCGGGACGAGTACCTGGCGTTCCTCGAGCAGCGCGGCGAGTCGGCGCTCGAGCGCGACGGCGGCCCCGAGCACGTCACGGCGAGCTGCTTCGTGCTCTCGCCGAATCTGGCGCAGGTGCTGCTCTGCTTCCACCGCAAGGGCCGGTTCTGGGTGCAGCTCGGCGGTCATGTCGAGCCCGGCGACGACTCCACGGCCGACGCGGCCCTCCGCGAGGCGCGGGAGGAGAGCGGAGCGGCACGGCTGCAGCCGCTCGGCGTCCTGCCCCTCGACCTCGACCGGCACGCGCTCGGCGACGGCTTCGGCCGCTGCTCCCGCCACTGGGACGTGGGCTACGGTGCGATCGCCGACCCGGACGCTCCCGTGAGCGTCAGCGACGAGAGCGACGACGTGGCCTGGTGGCCGGTCGACGCGCTGCCCGCCGAGGTGCCGCCGGGGTTCGCCGAGCGGCTGGCCGGGGCGCTCGCCGCGGCGCGTCTCCTCCGCGGTGCGGGATCGCTCGGCGGCTGATCGAGGCCCGCCTCCACCCACTCCGCGTCCCGGCAGCGCGCCTGCGACGAGTCCTCCCCGTGACTCCGGCGCCGTGCGGCACGATGGGGCGATGAGCAGCACCGCTGACCCCGTCGTCGTCCTCGCCGGTGCGAGCGGATTCCTCGGGACGGACCTCGCCCGCCGCTTCACCGCCGACGGCTGGACGGTGCGGAGGATCGGCCGCTCCGGGCCGGACGCGCGCTGGGGCGACACCGCCGGCATCACCCGGGTCCTCGACGGTGCGCGCCTCCTGGTGAACCTGGCCGGCAAGAGCGTCGACTGCCGGTACACCGCGGCGAACCGCGCCGAGATCCTCCGCTCGCGCGTGGCGACCACCGCGGAGCTGCACCGCGCGGTCGAGGCGGCCGCGACTCCTCCGCCGGTCTGGATGAACGCGAGCACGGCCACGATCTACCGGCACGAGGAGGAGCGGGCGAACACCGAGGACGAGGGCGTGCTCGGCGAGGGCTTCTCGGTCGACGTGGCGCGGGCGTGGGAGTCGGAGTTCTTCGCCGGGGAGACGCCCGGCGTGCGGCGCGTGGCGCTGCGGATGTCCATCGTGCTCGGAGACGGTCCGGCGACGGCGATCCTGTTGCGGCTGGCGCGGCTCGGCCTCGGCGGTCCGCAGTTCGACGGGCCGTGGCCCTCGACGCGCGCGCGCCGCGAGGCCGGTGTGCACCACGAGCACCGGCGCACCCGCGGCCGTCAGCACTTCAGCTGGATCCACGTGGAGGACGTCCACCGGTCGATCCGCTTCCTCGAGGAGTCGACCCTCGACGGGCCGGTGAACCTCGCGTCGCCGAATCCGAGCGACAACACCGAGCTCTCCCGGCTGCTCCGCGCCGCCGTGGGCCGCCGGATCGGCGTGCCGGCTCCGCGCTTCGTCCTCGAACCCGCGACGCTCCTGCTCCGCACCGAGTCCGAGCTCCTGCTCAAGTCCCGCTGGGTCGTGCCCGCCCGCCTCGAGGACGCCGGCTTCACCTTCGCGCACCCCCACCTCGCCGAGGCCCTCCGCACCCTGGCCTGACCCGCCCCCCGCGAGGCGACCGACCTCCGCCGCGAGCCCGTGTCGCGGAGGTCCGAGTCCGAGTGCGGATCCACCCCACCCCGGCCACCCTCGAGGCGTCGACCGGAACGCGTGCCGAGCGTGTCGGACGCGCCGATCGCTCCCCGAGACCCGGCCACTCTCCCAGCCGACTGCGCCACGCCGCGCGGGGAGCGGCGTGGCCGACATCACGCTGAGGTCGCGCTACTGCGCGACCTTCGCCGCGATGTCGCTCCGATACAGCCCGCCGTCGAGGTGGATCAGGTCGAGCGCGCGGTACGCCCGCTCCCGCGCCTCGGCGAAGTCGGCGCCGCGTGCGACGACGTTGAGCACGCGGCCGCCGGTGGCGACGAAGCTCCCGTCGACCAGCTGGGTCGCCGCGTGGGCGATGGTGACGCCGGGGACGTCCGCCGCCGCGTCGAGTCCGGTGATGGTCCGTCCGGTGACGGCGTTCTCGGGGTAGCCCTCGCTCGCGAGGACGACGGTGACGGCGACCTCGTCCGTGAACGCGGGCCACGGGACGGAGGCGAGCGCGCCGGTGGCCGCCGCGTGCAGCAGCGCGGACAGCGGGGAGGCGAGGCGGGGGAGGACGACCTGGGTCTCGGGGTCTCCGAAGCGGGCGTTGAACTCGATCACGCGCAGGCCCGCGTCGGTCACGATGAGGCCGCAGTAGAGGAGTCCGACGAAGGGGGTGCGCTCGCGCTCGAGCTGGCGGATGGTCGGGATGGCGACCGTGTCGATCACCTCGTCGACGAAGGCGCGCTCGCTCTCCCAGCGGTCGGCGAGCCAGGGGAGCGGGGAGTAGGCGCCCATGCCGCCGGTGTTCGGCCCCTCGTCGCCGTCGCTCAGGCGCTTGAAGTCCTGCGCGGGGGAGAGGGGGACGACGTCGTGGCCGTCGGAGAGGAGGAAGAGGGAGACCTCCTGGCCGGCGAGGAACTCCTCGATGAGGACGTCGCCGGACTGCAGCCAGAACTCGGCGTGCGCGATCGCGGCGCTGCGCGACTCCGTCACCAGGACGCCCTTGCCCGCGGCGAGGCCGTCGGCCTTGACGACCGAGGGGAGTCCGTACTCGTCGATGGCGCGGGTGGCGTCGACCAGAGTGGAGACGCGGGTCGCGCGGCCGGTGGGCACGCGGGCCATGTCCATCACGCGCTTCGCGAAGGTCTTCGAGCCCTCGAGTGCGGCGGCGGCCCGGTCGGGGCCGAAGGTGGGGATGCGGCGCTTGCGGAGCGCGTCGGCGACTCCGGCGACCAGGGGCGCCTCGGGGCCGATGACGACGAGCTCGATGCCCTGCTCCACCGCGAAGTCGCTGACCAGCCGGGGGCTGTTCGTGTCGAAGTGGATGACCTCGACGTCGCGCGCGATGCCGGCGTTACCGGGCGCCGCGATGATCTCGTGGTGCTCCTCCTCCGCGAGGAGAGCCGTGATGATGGCGTGCTCACGGGCACCCGAACCGAGGACGAGGATCTTCACCCTGACAGGATAGGGCGCCCCGCGCCGGGGCTGGTCCCTGTGACGTCCTCCTCCGCAGGGCGGCGCTGCGGACGCCGACACGCCGGGCGGAGCCCCGCGGAGGCCTCCGGGAGCGAGCGGCGGCGGCAGGATGGGTGGATGGCCAAGGGCAGGATCGACGAGGCGAGCGGGCAGTCCGCGGTGCGGGCGGCGCTCGCCGGAGGAGCGGACCGGAACACGACGGCGACGGCGGTGCGGTTCCTCCTGCAGATCATCGAGACGAACGTCCCCGGGCGCAGCGTCGAGGTGCGCGTTCCGCCGTTCGGCGCGGCCCAGTGCGTCGAGGGCCCGGGCCACACCCGCGGGACTCCGCCGAACGTGATCGAGATGGACGCGGCGACCTGGCTGCCGCTCGCGACCGGCTCGCTGCCGTGGAGCGAGGGTCTCGCGAGCGGGCGGATCCACGCCTCCGGAGTGCGCGCGGACCTCACGCCGTTCCTCCCCATCCTGCGCGTCGGCTGAGCGTCGGCGAGTTAACTTCTCGTAAACGCGGCGGCGAGCCGTCGTCAGAACGTTTGACCTGGGCTCCGCCGTCGGGTTGTCTGGGAATAACCCCCTCACGCGGCACGAATCCTCTCCGGATCCACCGCTCGATGCTTGGAGTCCCCTTCACGATGCGCAGTACTTCCCCGGGCCGACGCGGCCTCACCCGACTCCTCTCCGCGACCGCCGTCGGCGCCGTCGCCGGAGCGGCCCTCCTCGGCGCCACGCCCGCCGCGGCGGCCGAGGGCGATGTCGCCATCGACATCCTCTCGATCAACGACTTCCACGGGCGGCTCGCCGCCGACCGCGCCGTCGCCGGAGCCGCCGTGCTCGCCGGTGCCGTCGACTCCTACCGCGCCGCCAACCCGAACACGCTGTTCGTCTCGGCCGGCGACAACATCGGCGCCTCGACCTTCGTGTCGAAGGTGCAGGGCGACATCCCCACGCTCGACTCGCTCAACGCGATGGGCCTCGACGTCAGCACCCTGGGCAACCACGAGTTCGACCAGGGCCGCGCCGACGTCGACGGCCGCGTCGTGGACGCCTCGGCGTTCCCCTACGTGAACGCGAACCTCTACGACACCGCGACCGGCGAGCGCGCCTACTCCCCGTACGTGATCACCGAGCAGGACGGCGTCTCCATCGCCTTCATCGGCGCGATCACCGAGGACCTCGGCAAGCTCGTCAGCCCCGCCACGATCTCGACGCTCTCCATCGAGCCGATCGCCGAGAACGTCAACGAGGTCGCCGCGCAGCTCCAGGACGGCGACGCCGCCAACGACGAGGCCGACGTGGTCGTCCTGCTCCTGCACGAGGGAGCCGACGCCGACGCGGCCGAGCTGAACACTCCGGAGGCGGACCCCAAGTTCGGCGCGATCGTCAACGCGGTCGCCCCGAACGTCGACGCGATCGTCTCGGGCCACAGCCACCAGGAGTACGACGCGGGCATCGACGCGGGCCGGGCCTTCCCGACCGTCGTGTCGCAGACCGGCAGCTACGCCGAGAACATCGGCCGCATGTCCCTGACCGTCGACCCGGCGACCAAGCAGCTCACCTCGCTCACCAGCGAGGTCGTGCCGCTGACGAAGGTCGTCGACGACCCGACCTCCGACGACCCGGCCAAGACGATCGTCGTCGGCGCCTTCGAGCCCGACCCCGAGGTCGAGACCATCGTCGCCGACGCCCAGGCCGTCGCCGTCCGCGAGGGCAGCGTGAAGGTCGGCACCATCACCGAGGACATATCGCGCGCCTACCGCCCGGACGGCACCACGACCAACCGCGGCTCGGAGTCGACCCTCGGCAACCTCGTCTCGGACGCCCAGCTCTGGGCCACCCGTGAGCTCGGCACGCAGATCGCCTTCTCGAACGCGGGCGGCCTGCGCGACGACCTCTCCTACACCGCGACTCCGGACCAGCCCGGCGACGCGGACGGCGTGGTCACCTACGCCGAGGCCTCCGACGCCCAGCCCTTCGCGAACACCCTGGTGACCCTGCAGCTGACCGGCGAGCAGATCTCCGACCTGCTCGAGGAGCAGTGGGTGGGCAGCTCCAGCCACCCGCAGCTGAACCTCTCCACCTCGAAGGACCTCACCTACGTCTTCGACGCCACGGCGCCCGAGGGCTCGCGCATCTCGCAGGTGTTCTTCCAGAACGAGCCGATCGACCCGGCCGCGACCTTCACCGTCGTGACCAGCAGCTTCCTCGCGAGCGGCGGCGACGGCTTCAGCACCTTCACCGAGGGCACCGGCACGGCCGACTCCGGCCGCATCGACCTGGACGCCTTCGTCGGCTACATCCAGGACCTCGGCACCGTCAGCCCCGACCCCGTGCAGCGCACGATCGGCCTGACCGACAACGTCCCGGACTCGGGCGAGTACGCGGTCGGCGACACGATGACCGTCGACCTCTCCTCGCTCCTGTTCAGCACCGGAGCCGCGGCCGACACCACCGTGACCGCGAGCGTCGACGGCACCGTCGTCGGCACCGCGACGATCGACCCGACCCGGGCCGTCACCGACGACTCGACCGGTCGCGCCTCGTTCTCGGTCCCGATCGACGAGAGTCTGGCGGGCGGCGCGCACACCGCGACGTTCGTGCTCGACACCACCGGCACCGAGATCAGCGTCGGCTTCGCCGTCGCGGCCGGCGCCGGAGCGGGCACCCCGACTCCCGGACCGACCACGGAGCCGACGCCCGCGCCGACCACGCCGCCCACCACGGGCCCCGCGCCGACGCCGACCACTGCTCCGGTCGCCGGCTCGCACCACCTCGCCGAGACCGGAGTGGACGCGACCCCCGCGTTCGCCGCCGGGATCGCCGCTCTGCTGCTCGGTCTGGGCATGACGGTCGCGCGCCTGCGCCGCCGCACCGCCGCGAAGTAGCCGCACCGCGCGCACGACGGGCCCTCGACTCCGGTCGGGGGCCCGTCGTCGTGTGCGGGCGAGCCGATGGTCGACCCCTGGGAGCCGTGGCGGGGGGCGCTCCCCGAGGAGCGGCAGCAGCCCCCCGGAGACGCGAGAACGCCGCCTCCCGGTCGGGAGACGGCGTCGGAACGCGATGAGGTGCTGTCGCGGAGCGGCGGGGCTCAGTGCTGCGCGGGGACCTGACGGTAGCCGTCGCGGCTGGCGACGAGCACCGTCGACACCGTGCCCCATGCGGCGAGGCCACTGAGGACGACGAGGATTGCGATGCTCATGAGTGTTCTGCCTTTCGTTGCGGCGGCTTCTGATCCATCCGCCGGGATGCTGTGTACAACGTCCAGTGTCCGGCCCCGTGTTCCGTAGGACAATCGAACTGTTCTTGCCCTGACGTGTAGTTTCTCTATATGGACGTGCGACGGCTGGAACTGCTCCGCGAGCTCTCGATGCGCCGCTCGATCACGGCCGTGGCGGAGGCGACGCACCGCACGCCCTCCGCGGTCTCGCAGCAGCTCAAGGTGCTCGAGCGCGAGGCCGGCGTGCCGCTGATCGAGCGCTCCGGCCGCGGCGTGGTGCTCACGGCGGCGGGACGCGAGCTCGCCCGGAGCGCCACCGAGATCGCGATCGCGCTCGAGCGGGCCGACGCCGTCTGGCAGACGTTCAAGAACAACCCGATCGGCGAGGTCACCATCGCGACCTTCCCCACTGCGGGCCAGATGCTCCTCCCGAACGCGCTGGTCGCGCTCCGCAGCGTCGAGGGACTCGTCGTGCAGTGCGAGGACGCGGACCCCGGCACCGACGAGTTCGCCGACCTGACCGCCGACTTCGACATCGTGCTCGCCCACTCGCCTACCGGCAGAAGCGCCTGGGCCGGCCGCGGACTCGCGATGGCGGAGCTGATGGTCGAGCCCCTCGACATCGGCCTGCCGGTCGGGCACCGCCTGGCGGACCGGGCGACGGTCTCGGCGGCGGACCTGGTCGGCGAGACCTGGATCGGCGTCCCGGACGGGTTCCCGTTCGAGCGCGTGATGCAGGACATCGAGACCGCGTCCGGCGAGGCGGTGCGGGTGGAGCAGCGCTTCGCGTCGACCCGCGTGACCGAGGCGTTCGTCGCGGCGGGCCTGGGCATCGCGGTGCTCCCGCGCTACACGGCGGGCGGCGCGGGAGTGGTGGTGAAGCCGCTCCGCGGAGTGAACTCCGTGCGGCACATCGTCGCGCTGATGCGGCCGGACCGGGCGGAGCGGCTCTCGGTCCGCACCGTCGTCCGCGAGCTGCGCGCGCAGGCGGGCCGGCTCGTGCACGCGCTCTGAGCGATCACGGTGCCTCGCCCTCGCCCGCGCGGGGGAGAATGGAGGCATGAGCGATCCCGCCCGCCCCGAGGTCACCCGCGAAGAGGTCGACGTCCGCCGCTCCCCGCGCGTCTGGCGCATCCTGACCCTCGGCGTCGGGCTCGGAGCGATCGCGGCCTTCGTGCTGACCTTCGCGCTGCCCGAGACGCAGGGCTTCTCCCGTGGGCAGGTCTTCGGCTTCAGCCTGCTGCTCTTCGTGACGCTGTTCGGCGCTCTCGCGGGGCTCGTCGTGGTGCTGCTCGACCGGGTCGTCGGCCGGAAGGTCGTCCGGACCACCGCCGAGCGGATCGTCGAGCGCGAGGACGCGGCCGAGGAGCCCGTGGCCGAGGAGGCCCTGCCCGACGTGCGCACGACGTCCGACGAGGACGACCCGCGGACGGGGTCCGACCGGGTCTAGCCGGCGGAGGCGGGCCGCCCTGCGGCCGCTGCACTCCGCCCTGCGCTGAAGGTCCCGCCCGCGGCTCGCGCTCGCGGACGGGACCGCGGCGTCAGCGTCCCCGGCGCGACGAGGAGCGGCGGCTGCTGCTCGCGCTGGACGTCGGGCGCTTGGCGGCGGCGCGCTTGGCCTTCTGCGACTTCGAGATCTTCTTGGCCACGAAGGTGAGCAGGAACGGCAGGATTCGGTAGATCACGGGGGACTCCTCGGGTGCATGCGCGCGGGGCCGCGCACCCTCCGATCATGGAGCGGCGCACGGATCCGCGGCACCCGTTGCGCCGCGCCCGGCGCTGTGCAGAGCTCAGCTCAGCTGCGTGCGCTCCACCCAGTCGAGGTACTCCGGGGTGACGGTGCCCGTGACGTACTCGCCGGTGAAGCAGCTGGTCTCGAGGTCGGTGACGTCCGAGCCCTCGAGGATCGCCGCCTTCATGTCGGCGACCTCCTGGTAGATCAGCTGGTCGGCGCCGATCGCCTCCGAGATCTCGGGGATGCGGCGGTTGTGGGCCACGAGCTCCTGGCGCGAGGGCATGTTGATCCCGTACACGTGCGGGTAGCGCACGGGAGGCGCGGCGGATGCGAAGGTGACCGTGTTCGCACCGGCCGCGCGGGCCATGTCGACGATCTCCTTGGAGGTGGTGCCGCGGACGATCGAGTCGTCGACGATCAGGACGTTCTTGCCCTTGAACTCGCTCGACATCGCGTTGAGCTTCTGCCGCACCGACTTCTTGCGGACCGCCTGCCCGGGCATGATGAACGTCCGGCCGACGTAGCGGTTCTTGTAGAAGCCCTCGCGGTACTCGATCCCGAGCTTCTGCGCGACCTGCATCGCGGCGGGGCGGGAGGAGTCGGGGATCGGCATGACGACGTCGATCGCTCCGCCCGGGGTGTACTGCGCGATGGTGTCGGCGAGGCGGTCGCCCAGGCGCAGGCGCGCCTCGTAGACCGAGATGCCCGACATCACGGAGTCGGGGCGGGCGAGGTAGACGTACTCGAACGAGCACGGGATGAGTCGCGGGTCCTTCGCGCACTGGCGGCTGGCCATCCGGCCGTCGGGGGTGATGAAGACCGCCTCGCCGGGAGCGACGTCGCGGACGATCTCGAAGCCCTGCGCCTCGAGCACGAGCGACTCGGAGGCGACGACCCAGTCGTCCGGCGCCCCGGTGTTGCTGCGGCGGCCGACGATGAGCGGGCGGATCCCGAAGGGGTCGCGGAACGCCAGCAGCCCGACGCCGGCGATCAGCGCGATGGTGGCGTAGGAGCCCTCGACGCGCTCGTGCACGCGGGCGACGGCGTCGAACACCTCGTCGGCGTCGAGGTCGCGGCCCGACATCGAGGCCTGCAGCTCGTTCGCCAGCACGTTGACCAGCAGCTCCGTGTCGGAGGTGGTGTTGAGGTGGCGGCGGTCGATGCGGAAGAGCTCCTCGGTGAGCTCGCGCGTGTTCGTGAGGTTGCCGTTGTGGACGAGGATGATGCCGTACGGCGCGTTCACGTAGAACGGCTGGGCCTCCTCCTCGCGCTCGGCGTTGCCCTTCGTCGCGTAGCGCACGTGGCCGAGGCCCATGGATCCGAGCAGCGAGCGCATGTCGCGGGTGCGGAACGCCTCGCGGACCTGTCCCGCGGCCTTCTTGATGTGCAGGGTGCTGCCGTCGGCGGTCGCGATGCCGGTCGAGTCCTGGCCGCGGTGCTGCAGGAGGGAGAGGCTGTCGTAGATGGACTGGTTGACCGGTCCGGAGGACACGATCCCAACGATTCCGCACATGCCGGAGGGGCTCCCAAGGGGATAGCAGGGGGGTTTGACGGTCCATCCTGGCACGCGGGGGACTCATCCCCTAATGGTTCGCCGTGGGCGGATCCGTGGTCGTGGGGGTACTCAGGGCGGCGTCGACCGGCGGATCGGCCGGGCCGTCGTCGCCATCCGACCGGAGCGCGCGCGACCAGGCGACCTCGCGGCCGAGCTGCCCCGACTCGGTGAACAGCCGCACCTGATGGGTGCCGGCCAGGGCGGCCGCGAGCTCGTCGCGATCGGCGGGCTCGAATCCGAGCGACCGCCAGAAGGGGCCGGATCTGCGGGAGAAGAGCCAGGCGCGTCGGGCACCGCTCCGAGCGGCGTCGGCGAGAGCGTGGCGGGCGAGGCGGCTCCCCGCGCCGGACGCTCGGCGGTCCGAGGCCACCGCCACGCTGCGGATCAGAGCGTGGCGTCCGTCGGTACTCGGCTCCCAGCCGGTGCTGCCGACGACGCGACCGCTCCGGTCGCGCTCGAGCCAGAGGCGCACGGAGGGGGAGTCGATCCCGGCGAGCGTGAGGTCGGCGGCCGCGAGGAAGGCGCGCGCCGCGTCGACGTCCGCCGGTCCCGCACGCTGCAGCTCCACCCGTCCGATGCTGCCGCAGAGGGGCCCTCAGAGGAGTGCGCGGCTGCGGAGAGGCGGAGATCCCGGGCCGGGATCCGGATCCGCGCCGCGGCGGGGGAGGGCAGTCGGTAGGGTCGTCGCGTGAGTGATGAGACGAGCAGCTACGCCCGCGCAGGAGTCGACACGGCGGCGGGGGACCTCGCCGTCGAGCTGATGAAGTCGGCGGTGTCGGCGACGCACGACAGCCGGGTCCTCGGCGGGGTCGGCGGCTTCGCGGGCCTCTACGACGTCTCCTTCCTCCGCGACTTCCGAGCCCCCCTCCTCGCGACCTCGACCGACGGCGTCGGCACCAAGGTCGCGCTCGCCCAGGCGATCGACAAGCACGACACCATCGGGCAGGACCTCGTCGGCATGGTCGTCGACGACATCGTCGTGGTCGGCGCCCGCCCCTTCTTCATGACCGACTACATCGCGTGCGGCAAGGTCGTCCCGGCCCGCATCGCCGACATCGTCGCCGGCATCGCGCGCGCCTGCTCCGAGACGGGCACCGCGCTCGTCGGCGGCGAGACGGCCGAGCACCCGGGCCTGCTCGGACCCGACGACTACGACGTGGCGGGCGCGGCGGTCGGCGCGATCGAGGCCGACCAGGTGCGCGGCGCCGACCGCGTGCGCGACGGCGACGTCGTGGTGGCGATGGCCTCCTCCGGACTGCACTCGAACGGCTACTCGCTCGTGCGCCACATCCTCGCCGAGCGCGGCATCGGCTTCACCGACCGCTCCGAGGAGCTGGGCGGCGTGGTCGGCGAGGTGCTGCTGGAGCCGACCCGCCTCTACACCCGGCCCCTCCTCGACCTGCTCGACGACGCCGAGCTCGGCCCGGCCGTCCACTCCATCAGCCACGTCACCGGCGGCGGGATCGCGGCGAACCTCGCACGGGTGCTGCCGCGCGGCTCCTGGGTCGAGGTCGAGCGGGCGAGCTGGAGCCCGTCCGACGTGTTCCGCGCGCTCGCCGGGATGTCCGGCGCGACGCTCGAGAGCACCGAGGGCACCTGGAACCTCGGCATCGGCATGTTCGCGGTGGTCGCGGCGGAGGCGGCCGACGGCGTGATCGCGCGCCTCGAGCGCTCGGGCGTCCCGTCGTGGGTCGCGGGCCGCGTCTCGACCGCCGCGCGCGGGTTCGAGGGCTTCGAGCAGGGCGCGAAGGGCGTCGACGGCGGAGCGGTCCGCCTGGTCGGGTCCTACGCGGTCTGATCCCCGGAGGCGCCGCGGATCAGCGCGGTACGGCGTGCGCGCGCTCCCAGGAGTGCTCGTGCCGGGTCAGCAGCCACGAGCCCGCAGCGCAGAGCGCGCAGGCGGCCGCGGTGGCGAGCAGGGCGGTCGCCCAGGTCGGGGCGTCGCGGCTGACGAGCAGGTTCGCGGAGGCGACCAGCACGCCGAGACCGGCGCCCGCGCTGGTGCCGAGCACGAACGGGCCGTCGCGGCGGCTCGCGACGCGCACCGCGACCATGCCGGCGACCGCTCCCGCGCCTCCGACGACTCCGATGCCCGCGCCGGAGGCCGCTCCCATGAGCAGGCCGAAGCTCACCAGCCCGGGCGGTCCGTCGGCGGCGAGGACGCCGGGCAGGTAGAGGACCAGGGCGACGGCGGCGCCGACCGCGCCGCCCACCAGGATCGCGCCGACCAGCAGGGCGGCGGTGACGTAGCCGACCCGCGCGACAGGCCGCGCGGATCCTCCGGGTTCGAACATTCGCGGCTCCATCGACGCGGCCCGCGGGGCAGCGGGCGGTCCTCGGACAGTACGCCCGAACGCCCCTCGGCGGAACCGTCGTCGGGGATCGGCGGGGCTAGCGCCGGAGGGTCTCGCTCGGGAGCTCGCCGAACCGCGTCGCGTAGTGCTGGGCGAAGCGGCCACCGCTGATGAACCCCCAGCGGGCGGCGACGTCGCCGACCACCAGTGAGCCGGCCGACCCGGATACGAGCTCCTCGTGCGCGCGCTCGAGGCGGACGTCGCGCAGGTAGTGCCGCGGGGTCTCGCCGAAGGCGCGCTGGAACGCCAGCTGCACGCCGCGGACCGTGAGCCCCGCTGCGTCGGCGATGTCGGCCACTCCGAGGGGCAGATCGGCGTTGGCCTGCACGAACTCCACGGCCCGGCGGAGGCGCCGCGCGCTGACCGAGGGCGGCACGGCCGGCAGCGGGGCGATGCGGTGGGCGAAGGTCTGCAGGGCGGCGAGCGCGGCGATGCGGGCGACGCCGTCGCGCTGCAGCACGGTGGGCGTGTGCGCGGAGGCGAGGGTGTCGCGCAGGAGCCGGATCGCCGCCCACCAGGCGGTCGTGTCGCGCGCCACAGGGGCGAACCGCAGCGGGCCGGGCTCTGTGCCGTGCAGCTCCGCGGCGATCGCCTCGAGGTGGGCGGCCTCGAAGTGCACGAGCGCGTCGCGGTACTCGAGGGCCTCGAAGCCGAAGGGCCGGCCGCTCGGGAACATGGCCGGGCGTCCGACGACGAGGCGGTGCTCGTCGCGCCCCAGGTCGAGGGAGGCGCGCCCCGCGGTCAGCCAGAGGGCGACGTAGACGTCGCTCGGGGCCACCGTGCCGCGCACCCGGCCGAGGAAGGAGGCGGAGTGGAGGCTCACGGGCCCGGGCCCGGTCGTCGTGTAGCGGAACGCGAACGGCACGACCGAGCGCTCGGCCCGGAAGCCGGAGCCGTTGTACGAGCCGGCGTAGAAGTCGCGCGCCTCGTCGAGGTCGTTCCCGCGACGCTCCGACTGCCACACGGGCAGCCGTGCGGGCGGGGAAGTGCTCATCCGGTCAGTGTCCCAGGGGGCACCGACATTCTGCACTCAGTGGCGGAAAGCGGGAGAACGTGCTCAGCCGAGCGACCCGCGCTCCAGGTCGGGTTCCTCACCCGCCGGATCGCCGTCCGCACGCGAAACGGGGCCGCCCCGAGGGAGCGGCCCCGATTCACGGGAGGAGTCACGCACGCTTCTGGTGCGGCTCCTCGACGAGGTCCGTGTCGTCGCCGTCGTCCTCGGCGTCGATCCACTTCGAGTAGTCCGGCTCGTCCGGGTGGCTGAGCTCGCGCTCGAGCGCGCTGTAATCGACCGCCGGGCTGAACGACTTCAGCTCACGGGCGATCTTGGTGTTCTTCGCCTTCTGACGGCCGCGCCCCATGGGTGACCCCCTCACGATGACAGGCCAGACGGGCAGTGAGCCGGCTGGGGAAAAGAGCAGACAGGGAAAGTTGAAATCTACGCGGTAGTTTAGCAGACGGGGGACACGCCACCCCGGGCCTCGATCTGCCGGACGGCCGCCCATCCTCGACCGCGTCAGGAGCACCGTGGACAGCGTCGCCCCACCGCGTCCCGTCGTGGTGATCGGCGCGGGCCAGGCGGGTCTGTCCGTGGCCTACTACCTGCGCCGTCTCGGCCTCGTCCCCGGGCGCGACCTGATCGTCCTCGACCGCGGTCCGGAGCCCGGCGGGGCCTGGCAGTTCCGCTGGGAGGCCCTGCGGCTCGGCTCCGCGCACCGCGTGCACGATCTCCCGGGCATGGAGCGGATGGGGCTCTCGTTCCGCACGGCCGATCACCGGCGACCGGCACGGGACGTGGTCCGCGAGTACTACGGGCGCTACGAGGAGGAGCTCGGTCTCGAGATCCGCCGTCCGGAGTCGGTGCGGCGCGTCACGAGTGCGACGCCGCACGACACGGGGTCGCCGCTCGTCGTCGAGTCCGACCGCGCGGTCGAGCGCGCGAGCCTGCTCGTCAACGCGACCGGCACCTGGGGATCGCCCTTCGTCCCGCACTACCCCGGGCGCGACCGCTTCCGCGGCGTGCAGATTGACCCGACCGAGTACGTCCGCGCCGAGGACTTCGCCGGGAAGCAGGTGCTCGTGGTCGGCGGCGGCACCTCGGCGATCGGCTTCCTGCTGGAGCTCGAGCGGGTGGCGCGCTCACTGACGTGGGCGACGCGGCGACCGGTGGTCTACCACGACGGCGAGCAGCTGGCGATGGAGTCGGCGGTGGAGGCGGTGGCCGAGCAGGACCGCGCCGCCCGCGCCGGGCTGCCCCTCCCGAGCATCGTCGGCGGCACGGGCGTGCAGCGCACCCGCCGGGTGGTCGCCGGGATCGAGCGCGGGCTCCTGCACGAGCGGGGGATGTTCTCGTCGATCGAGGAGGAGGGCGTGCGCTGGCCGGACGGCTCCTTCACGCGCGCCGACGCGATCATCTGGGCGACGGGCTTCCGGCCGGAGCTGCGCCACCTCGCTCCGCTCGGGCTGCGCGAGCGCGAGGGCGGCATCGCGGTCGCCGACGGAGCCTCGCTGACGGATCAGCGCGTCTTCTTCGCCGGCTACGGCCCGACGGCCTCGACCATCGGGGCGAACCGCTCGGGCCGGCGCATCGCGCGCGCGGTCGTGGCGCGCCTGCCCTGAGCGCGCCTGCCCTGAGCCGGCCTGATCTGAGCCGGTCCGCCCTGAGCGGCGCGGCGCCTCAGATCCTGCCGTCCCAGTCCACCGGCACCACGGAGCCGCGGTAGCGGATCCCGTCCACGCGGATCGGCCCGGCGAGCGCGGGCGAGAGCGGCGCGACGACCAGGGTGTCGCCTCCGGGAGCGAGCCCCAGCGCCGCCGACAGCACGGCGACGGAGGCGGCCGCCGACCAGGCCTGCGGTCGGCAGGCCGCCGGGTACGGCACCGGCGCGTGCACCTCGGCGGCGGGGTCGCCCGAGTGCAGCTCGGGCATCCGGTAGCCGAAGCCCTCGGCCGCGGCGATCAGTCCGCGCGAGAGGGTCGTCGCCGCCGCCCCGAAGCCCTCCCGGGCGAGCCCGGTGACGGCGATCGCGGTGTCGTGGGCCCAGACGGAGCCGCCGTGGTACGACAGCGGCCAGTAGCCGCCCGAGCCGGTGTCCAGGGTGCGCAGGCCGAAGCCCGAGTCGAGCCCGGGGGAGACCAGCAGCTCGGCGACCCGGGCGGCGTGCTCGGGGGAGAGGATGCCGGTGCCGAGGAGGTGGCCGAGGTTGCTGGTGATCGTGTCGACCGGGCGCCCGGCCGCGTCGAGCGCGATCGCCGGGTAGCCGCCGTCGGCGTCGTCGATCCAGAACGCCTCCGCGAAGCGCGCCTTCAGCGTCGACGCCGCCTCGCGCCACTCCGAGCCGTCACGGCCGAGGTGCTCGAGCAGCGCCGCTCCGCCGACCATGGCCTCGTGGGCGTAGGCCTGCACCTCGCAGAGCGCGATCGGACCCTCCGCGAGCGTGCCGTCGCGCCACTGGATCGAGCGGCCTGTTCCACGCCGTCTACGAGCACGGCATGACGGGCGTGGCGCGGTCGGAGGACGAGCGGCTGCGAGCCGTCGACGGATCCGCTCGTGCGGTCGTGGACGCCGTCACCGCGGTCTTCGACAGGCACCGGGCCTTCCTCCGTGCGGTGATGGTCGCCTCGTCGAGCGATCGCGCACTGCTCGAGCGGGGCGCCCAGGAGTCCCGCCGCTTCGCGGACCGGGTGGCGCAGGTGCTCCCGACCGCCGACCCCGAGGCGGGGCGATCGGCCGCTCGGGCGCTCTACGAGGCGAACTCCTTCCGCACGCTGCACGGCGATGCGTTCTGGAGCCCCGGAGGAGAGCATCGAGACGCGTTCATCGATCGGACGACCCGGCTCGTGGACACGATCCTCGACTGACGCGCTCCCACCGCCGGACCTGGGCAGGCCGTTCGCCGGACCTCGCCGTGCCCCGACGCCCCTCCTGGGCTGCTCGACCGGCAGAGGCCGCTCACGCTGATCGAGCAGCGCGCGCAGCGCGCGTATCGAGATCCGCTTGTGTTCAGCGGATCTCGATACGCCCCTGCGGGGCTGCTCGACCAGCATGCGGGAGTGCCGCCGCTACTTCGCGAGGAACTCCAGGACGACGCGGTTCCACTCCTCCGGGTGGCTCACGGTGACTCCGTGCGGGGCGCCGTGGACGACGTGCAGCTCGGAGCCGGGGATCGCCGCGTGCGTGCGGGCGCCGGAGCCCTCGAACGGGACGGTGCCGTCGCCGTCGCCGTGGATGACGAGCGCGGGCACGGAGACGTTCGGCAGGTCCTCGCGGAAGTCGGTGGTCGCGAACGCCGTCATGCAGGCGAGGGCCGCGTGCTTGGCCGACTGCTTCGCCAGAGCGATCGCCTCCTGGCGCTGCTCCTCCGTCACCTTCAGCACGCCGTCGACCGAGAAGAAGTCGGTGGTGAACTGGTCGTAGAAGTCGTCCTCGCTCTTCGTGAGGCCCGCGGTCATCTGCGCGGCCTGCGCCTTCTCGAGCGGGCCGTCCGGGTTGTCGTCCGTCTTCATCAGGTACGGCGGGACGGCCGAGGCGAAGACGACGCTGTGCAGGCGCTCGGCGCCGTACTTCGTGAAGTAGCGGGCGACCTCGCCGCCGCCCATCGAGAAGCCGACCAGGGTGACGTCCTGCAGGTCGAGCTCGGTGAGGAGGGTGTGCAGGTCCTCGGTGAGCGTGTCGTAGCTGTAGCCGGTGAGCGGCTTGTCGCTGCGTCCGAAGCCGCGGCGGTCGTAGGTGACGACGCGGTAGCCGGCCTCGGCGAACGCGGGGACCTGCTCCTTCCACGACTCGCCCGAGAGGGGCCAGCCGTGGATGAGGACCACGGGGCGGCCCGATCCGCCGGTGTCGTCGACGTGCAGGTCCGTGTCCTTGAAGAGTCCGTGGTGGGCGGTGATCTCGGCCATGGCGAGTGCTCCTTCCGGCGCCGACGATCGGCGTCACTCGATGTTCGAGGACGTCCCTGCGAGTGGATGGCCGGGGCGGGGAGGGTTGACAGCTCCCGTCAGTCCGCAACGACGGCCGCGGCGAGCCCCTGCAGCGCCGCGTGCAGCCCAGCGCTCAGGGGCAGCCCGGCGTCGAGCACGGCGTTCGCGGCGGCGACCAGCACCGGTGCCGCGGGGGAGGAGACCACGGTGAGGCCGACGGGCGGATCCGTGTCGCCCGAGGGCCGCACGACCAGGACGAGCCGGGAGCTGGGAGCGCTCGTGCTGATCGACGCTCCCGATCGGGCGGGCAGTACCGCGAGGGTGCCGCGGCCGACGAACTCGCGCTCCTCCCGACTGGCGACGGTGAACGCGCCCTCGAGCGGGAGCAGGAGCACCACCGACCCCGGGTCGGCGCGGGGGCTCGGGCGGAAGTCGATCGTGCCGGCCGTGTGCCAGATCCGGCGAAGGAGCACGCCCTCGGCGGCCGCTTCCTGCCCAGTGACGGCGAGGGCGGGGTCGGGCCCGGCCTCGGCGTGGCGGGCCCGCAGCCAGTGCCGGGCGGAGTCGCCGCGGAGGGGCATCGGGTGGATCAGCGGATCGGACACGGCGGCTCCCGAGGAACGCGGACCTGAATCGGCCGAGACAGTGAGGAACCATCATCCTAGGAGCGGCGGGAGGCGTCGTCCCCGGAGTGGCGCGTCCTCACACGCCGATGCCGCCCCGGCCGCGCTGAGCGCGACGCCGGAGCGGCATCCGAAGGGTGGTGCGGACTACTGGAATCCGCCGCCGCGGTCCTCCGGGTCCTCGATCGGGTCGGAGTCGGGAGTGTCGATCGAGTAGGTCACGTGGACCGCCTCGCCGACCTCCTTGGCGGAGACGGCGTTGTACACGAGGTGCGTCTCCTGGCCGTCGACGGCGGCGTAGACGTCGACCTCCTTCTCGTAGCCCCCCTCGGTGCTGACGCGGTTCTCGGTCTGGCCGTCGAACGGCCCGCCCTGGAAGAAGGCGAGGTAGCTCTCGCCCTCGGCGAGTGCGCGGATGTCGTTGCTCATGCCCCCAGGTCTACCACTCGGCGCCTCCCCGCCGCTCGGCCTTGCGCTCGGCGGGCGGAGGAGGGCCGGGGGCGGCAACGACCGAGCCGCGAGGCGGTGGCACTGCTCGACGGGATCTCTCCGCACGCGCCGTCAGGGCACGAGCCGCTGTGTGATCGAGGCCGTCGGCCCGCTCAGCGCGATCTCGGCGAGCGCGCCGTTGACCAGGGGCATCTGCGGCGGCTGGTGCCCGATGTCGACGTCGAGGATCACCGGCACGCCGAGATCGCCGAGAGCCCGCCGCACCGCGTCCTCCTGGCTCAGCTCGGGCAGGGACGCGCCCTCGGTCCGGCCGATCAGGACGCCGGTCGCCTGCTCGAACCAGCCCGCGAGCCGGAGAGAGGTGAGCATCCGGAGCACCGAGACGGAGTCGGACCCGGCCGCCTCCAGGTAGACGACAGTCCCCTCCGGCGCGTAGCGGCGAGCGAAGCCCGGCACGTCGCCGTAGGGCGTGCCCGCGAGCAGGGACACCGTCTCGAGGCATCCGCCGATCAAGCGGCCGGACATCGCCGCGTCCGCTGCCCCGTCGAGCGAGCGCCAGCGGGTCGGCTCCTCGTAGGCCCGATCGCGGTCGAGCGGCTCGTCCGCCCACGCACCCCACGGACGGCTCCGGCGTCGCGGCGCGGCGTGCTGCGTGAACGCGGCTCCGGGCTCGAGGCCGGCGACCTCCGTCCAGCGGTGGAACCCGACCGGCAGCTCCCACGGCTCGTCCATCAGATTGGCGCCGTGGATCGTCGCGAGCCCGGTCGTCGTCGTCAGGGGCAGGAGCAGCGTCGAGACGTCCGACCAGCCGACGAACCAGGGCCGGGCCTCCGCGAGGGCGTGCCAGTCGAGCCTCTCCAGCAGCTCGACGGCGAGCTCGCCGCCCCATGGAGGAAGGACCGCGTCCCCGCTCCGGAAGGCGTCGTGCAGGTCGGCCGCCCGATCCGCGGCGGACGCCGGAGCGAGTCCGCCGAGGAGGGCGTGCGGCCGGACCCGGACGTCGTATCCCGCCGAGCCGAGTCGGCGCGCGGCGTCCTGCAGCCGGTCGTGCAGGTGCGCGGGGACTCCCATCGAGGGCGCGGGCACCTCCACCCGGCCTCCGACGCGAAGGGGCGCGGGGTACGTGATGCTCGCCATCCGACGACGCTAACGCCCCTCGCGGCGACCGGCTTCGGATGCCCGGTCCGGCGAGTACCTCCGCGCCCTTCCTGCCCCGACTCGCCGGCTGGCCACCGAGCGCGATCGTGAGGAGGGTCGGCGCGAGTGCCGCCCACCCACCCACTCGTGCGCAGCGCCGCCCGCCGGGAAGAAAGATGGGGCCGGGAGGCGCACCGGAACGTGACGTCGCGGTCTCGCGCAGGCGTCTCGGGCCCGCGGCTGCCGGCGGCGATCAGCGCCACGCGGCGCCCCTCAGCTCGTGAGGCGGCCGATCTCGTCGTCGGAGAGGAGGCGGTCGGAGTAGAGCACGATGCGAGCCGCGGGGTCGGGGCTGTGCGCGTCGGGGCCCGCCCACCTCCGGTCGAGCCCGAGTCGAGCGACCGTGCGGTGCGATCGCTCGTTCCGTTCCGCGACGACCGCGGTCACGGGGAGCTCCGGCCGGAGCCGCCGCGCCCGAGCGATCCCTGCGGAGGCGACCTCCTGGGCGTACCCCCTGCCCCAGTGGTCCGGATGGACGGTGAACGCGACGTGCCAGGCCGTGTCGGTGAGGAGGGTGCATCCGCCGATCCCGATCGCACCGTCCGCGCCGCCCTCGGGACTCCGCAGCCGGACGACCCAGCTGCTGAGGTCGTCCCGTGCCCACTGCGCCGTCCGGTTGGCGAGCACCGCCCGGGTCTGCTCGACGGAGTCGTGCCGGAGGAGGGGGTCGCCCGCCGCGATCCGCTCGTCGGAGTACAGCCGCCACAGCTCGTCCAGATCGCTCTCGGCGAGACGGAACAGCCGGAGCCGCTCGGTCGTCTCGTCGGGGCGATCACCGGCGCCGATGCTGCTGCCGCTCGCTCGAGGAGGGAGCCGGGACCATCGGGGCGGTCGCCGAGGAGTGAGGCGAGCGCGGTGACCGCGCCAGGACGTCCACCCGCTCAGCCCGCGATCAGGCCGGTGAGGCGGTCGGCGGCGGCTCCGACGGTCGAGACCGCGCTGACCGTGACGAGGCAGGCGATTCCCCAGAACCAGTTGCGACCGGGTGCCCCGGCGCTGCGCCGCTCGAAGGCGAGCCACCAGGCGCCGACCACCGAGACGCACGCCGCGACCACCGAGCCGAGCGCCATGCGGACGTACTCCTCCGGTCCGGGGGAGGACCAGGCCGTGGTCGCGAGGACGATGAGCAGCGGGACCACGATCATGCCCAGCGCGCCGAGCAGCACCGCGTGGAGGTGACTGCGGGGAGGGGCCCCGGCCGTCGTCGTCGCGGTCCGCGTCCGTGTCGTGTCCATGCCGCGTCCCCCGTCGCCGCGGTCCGGTCCGTGCTGCCCCGACGCTATCCGCTCGCCGTCCCGCCGTCACCCCGCACCTTCGAGCGGGCCGCGTGCCCGGGTGGCGTCAGCACCGCGCCGCCCCGGCCGAACGCCGAGAACGTAGGATGTCCGGGATGACGATCGGACGCCGCCTCTTCCTCTCGGGAGCCGCCACGGGAGTCGGGCTCCTGGCCCTCGCGGGCTGCACGCCGTCGCGTCCGACGCCGACCCGCTCGGTCACGAAGGCCCCCGTGCCCACGCCGAGCACCACCGCCGTCCCCGCGCCGGCCGCCTTCGTGCGCTCCGCCTGGGCCGAGGATCCGTACGCGCTCGGCTCCGTCTCCTACCTGCCCGTCGGCGCGACGCCGCAGCACCGCACCGACCTGGGCACCGCGGTCCTCGACCGCGTCTTCCTCGCGGGCGAGGCCACCGACACGGAGGCACCCGGCACGCTCCAGGGCGCCTGGAGCTCCGGGGTCCGCGCGGCCGCCGAGATCAGCGCCGTCGCCGATGAGGGCGAGCGGATCGCGATCGTCGGCGCCGGCCTCGCCGGAGCGGTCGCCGCGCGGCGCCTGTCCGACGCGGGCTTCGACGTCACCGTGGTCGAGGCGCGCGAGCGCACCGGCGGCCGCATCGCCACCGCGACTCCGGACGGCTGGCCGATCGCAGTCGAGACCGGAGCCTGGGCCCTCACCGGCGCGGGAGCCGCCCTGCGCGAGAGCATCGCGGACGCGGGCGTCGTCACGACCGCGGTCGACCTCGCCGACGTCCGCTCGAGCGACGCCGGCGGCGCGGCCCTCGACACCGGCACCACGGGCGCCGACGCCCTGACCCGTGCTCTCGAGTGGGGAGCGGAGCAGCCGGAGGACCTGGCGCTCGCCGAGTCGTTCGCCGGCTCCGGAGCGCCCGACCCCGCCGAGGCCGAGCCGGGCTCCGGCGACGGCGACGCCGCCCGCGTGGCGGCGCACCTCGCCGGGACGACCGCACTGCGCACCGGCGCCGCTCCCGAGGAGCTCTCCTCCTGGTACGGACTGGGCGACGCCTCCGCCGCCACGACCGCGGAGGAGCTGAGTGACGACTCGGGCGACGCGCTGCTGACCGACGGGCTCGCGCCGCTGGTCGACACGCTGCTCGCCGACGTCGAGGTCTCGCTGCGCGCCGTGGTGAGCGGCATCGGCTACACGGACACCGGCGTCAGCATCCGCCTGGGCACCGGCGAGTCGTTCACAGCCGACCGGGTGCTGGTCACCGTGCCGATCGGGGTGCTCCAGACGGACGCGATCGCCTTCGACCCGCCGCTCCCGTTCGCGCAGCGCGCGGCCGTCGCGGCCCTCGGCTCCGGCGTCGTCGAGACGCTGTGGCTGCGCTTCGACGAGGCGTTCTGGGAGGCCGACGCCCCCGCGCGCTGGTCGCTCGTCGGCTCCGAGGCGGGCATCACCGAGTGGCTCAACCTCCAGCCGTCGACCGGCGAGGCGGTGCTCGTCGGGCTGGTCGGAGCGGATCAGGCCCTCTCGCTGCAGGATCTCAGCGACGACGAGCTGGTCACCCTCGCGCAGACGGCGCTCGAGCCGTTCGCTGTCGTCCCCGGCTGACGAGCTCGCGGAGCCGCGCCAGCGGGCCCCGCCACTCCGACGCGTGCGCCGCCCCGAGCGGCCGCACCCGGCTGAGCGCGAGGACGAACGCGGCGATGCCGGAGATCAGGCTCAGCACGATCACGTCGTAGAGCACGAACATCACGGGTCCGTCGACCTGGCCGGGGTCGAGGAAGAAGTACGGGTACCAGCCGATGAGGGCCCCGCGGACCAGGGTGATGACGCCCCAGACGATCGGGAAGCCGAGCACGGTCAGTGCCCCGCGCCAGGCGACCGGGCGGCGGCCGGGTCCGAGGATCCAGTCGAGGATCGCGAGCGTCGGGATCACGAAGTGCAGGAGCGCGCTCGACCAGGGCACGTCGACCCGCACGCCGCGGTTGTTGGCCTCCACCGCGATCAGCCCGAAGACGATCCCCGACACGACCATGTAGGTGAGCACGAGCGCCCGCACGGTGCTGAGCCAGCGCGGCTCCCGCTCGCGCGCGAGGGCGACCAGGCCGGACAGGCCCAGCACCACGACCCCGGCCATGTTCGACTGCGTCGTGAAGTAGGCGAAGAAGTTGTCGATCTGGAACGCGCGGAAGCCCAGCGTGTAGAAGAAGTCGCCGACGAGTCCGACCGCGCCCAGCCCGGCGAGGGCCAGGCGGAGGATCGCGAACGCCTTCCGCACACCCGCTCCGATCCGTCGCCGCTGGGCCCGGAGGGCCGGACTTCCGGACGATTCTACGGTCGCCGCGCTCGGAGCTCCCCGAGCGCGCGGCTCCGCCGGACGGGGGAGGCGGGCCTCGCGGAGGCGACCTAGCGTCGAGGGATGGTGCGCGCACAGGACGGGAAGGGTTCGGGTCGGATGTCGTCGGAGGAGGCGTCCCGGCGCTGGAACGCGGTCACGGGTCCGCTGTTCCTCGCGGCGGGAGCGGTCTTCGCGGTCCTCGGGAATCCGGTCTGGCCGGTGTTCCTCGTCCTGGGGATCACGTTCCTCGGGCTGACCGCCGGCCCCGGGAGGCCGACGCGCCGGAGCGGAGCCCAGGAGCCGGACCGCGATCGGTGACGCGCGCTTCGCGACGCGGACACTCGCCGGCCGCGTTGCCGGGATAGCGTGCGTGTCATGCCCTTCACGCCGAGCCACGCCGTCGTCGCGCTCGCGTTCTCGAACGGCCGGATCCCCGCCGCGGCCGTCGCCATCGGCGCGATGGTCCCGGACATCGGCATGTACCTCCCGATCGCCGTCGCCCGCGAGTCCACCCACTCCCTCCTCGGCGTCGTCACCGTCGACCTGCTGCTCGGAATGCTCGGCCTCGCGCTGTGGAGCGCGGTCGTCGCTCCGGCCTGGCGCGACCTCGCGCCCGCGCTGGTCCGCTCGCGGCTGCGTCCCCGGCGCTCGCCGCCCCGCGGGGCCGCCGAGTGGATCCGCGTGCTCGTCTTCGCGGCCGCCGGCATCGCCATCGGAGCCGCCAGCCACGTGATGTGGGACGGCTTCACCCACCGGGGCGGCCTCTTCGTCTCGGCGATCCCGCTGCTGCAGCAGGAGCTCGGGCCCTTCCCCGGCTTCCGATGGGCGCAGTACGCGAGCGGCGTGCTCGGGCTGCTCGGGCTCGGGATCGGCGCGGTGGTCTGGTACGTCGGCCACCGTCCCCGGAAGCTCCGCTCCGACGGCCGGCAGCCGGTGCGCATCGCGGCCGCGGCCGTGGTGCTCGCGGCCGCGGTGGTTCCCGCCGGGATCGTGCTGGCGGGGGCGGGCATCGATCCGCTCGACGCCGCCTCCCGGGCGCACGTGGTGCGGGCGGTGATCCTGCTCGTGGGCGGCGGCGCTGCGGCCGCGGTCGCCGTCGCGGCGGTCTGGTGGCTCACCGGCCGAGGGGTGCGCGGGGCCGTCGTCTGAGACGACGGAGGACGAGCCTGTCGTCTCAAGGGAGCACGGGCATCCGTCGCGAGGAGGATGCGCCGGTGCATAGCCCACCGATAGCGTCGGACACGGCCCGTTGGGGCGGGCCGCCTTCGGGGGAAGGCACTAAGGGGAAATCGGGGGCTCGCGGCACACGCCGCGGGCCCTCTACCCGTTTCCGGGCCCCCGCCGGCTCGGAGCTCCCGCCGCCTCAGCGCCGCTTCGAGCGCGGCCGGTTCTGCGCGGCCGGGCGCTGCGGGATGCGCGGGGCGCCCTCGCCGGCGGCTCCCTGGGGGAGCGAGGACGCGGGCGGGATCGGGCGGCGGGTCACCGGGCGCACCGGCTCGCCGCGGCGCGTCTGGCCGGGGATCGGCCGCGAGCGGCGTCCGTAGATCAGCTCGGACGAGTCCAGCAGCCACGGCACCAGCGCCACCGTCACTCCGTGCACCAGCAGGAGCTTCTGGCGGATCCGCCGCGACTTGTGGTTGTGGAGGAACGCCTCCCACCAGTGCCCGACGATGTACTGCGGCATGTAGACCGTCGTGATCTCGGAGCCGTGCTCGAGGCGGTGGGCCTTGATGTACTTGATCAGCGGGTACGAGATGTCGCGGTAGGGAGAGGCCACGCAGCGCAGCGGCACCTCGATGTCCATCTGTGCCCAGTCGGCCTTGAGCTGCGCGGTCTGCGCGTCGTCGATGGAGGAGTGCACCGCCTCCAGCGTCTCGTGCCGCGCCGCGATGGCGTAGTCGAGCGCCTTCAGCGTGGGCTTGTTCATCCGGCCCACCAGCACGATCGCGTGGTCGCCGTTGGCGCCGAAGGTCGTGGTCGGGTCGACCTCGATCTCCTTCTCGACGTCGCGGTAGTAGCGGTAGACGCCGGCCATCAGGACGCCGAGGATCGGCATCACCAGGTAGACGAGCCAGGCGCCGTGGGTGAACTTCGTGATCGTGACGACGACGAGCACCGCGAAGGTCAGCGTCGCGCCGAACAGGTTGATGGCCAGGCTCGTGTAGACGGTGCGCGAGCCCTCGCCGTTGCGGATCATCCGCACCCAGTGCTTGACCATGCCCGACTGCCCGAGCGTGAACGAGACGAAGACGCCGATGATGTACAGCTGCACGAGGCTCGTGAGCGAGGCCTGGTACACGAGCAGGATGATCGCGGCGACGAGCGCCAGGATGATCACTCCGTTGGAGTAGATGAGGCGGTCGCCGCGGGTGTTCAGCGACTTGGGCGCGTAGCCGTCCCGGGCCAGCACGGAGCCCAGCAGCGGGAAGCCGTTGAACGCGGTGTTCGCCGCGAGGAGCAGGACGGCGGCGGTCGCGGCCTGGATGATGAAGAACAGGATCGTGTTGTTGCCGAACGTGGCGGCGGCGACCTGCGCGATCACGGAGCGCTGCGGGGTCGTGGCGCAGTCGGCGAAGCCCACCAGGTGGCAGGCGTTCTCGGCGTAGTGCACGTTCGAGAGCAGGGCGAGGGCGGTCAGGCCGACGAAGAGCACGATCGCGATCGTGCCCATCGCGACGAGGGTGCGCTGGGCGTTCTTGACCTTCGGGGCGCGGAACGCGGGCACGCCGTTCGAGATCGCCTCGACGCCCGTGAGCGCCGCGCAGCCGCTGGCGAAGGAGCGCAGCAGCAGGAGGACGACGGCCGCCTGCGTGAGCTGCTCGCCCTGCACGGTGAAGCCCGCCGACTCCGCGACCGGGGTGTCGCCGAAGGCGGTGCGGACCAGGCCGACGACGACCATCACGAAGACGCTCGCGACGAAGAGGTACGTCGGGACGGCGAAGGCGCGGCTCGACTCCGAGACGCCGCGGAGGTTCACGGCCGCCAGCAGCACCACGAAGAGGATGGCCAGCTCGACCCGCAGCGGCGCCAGCTCGGGTACTGCGGAGATGATGTTGTCGACTCCGGAGGCGACCGACACGGCCACGGTGAGCACGTAGTCCACGAGGAGGGCGGCGGCGACCGTGAGGCCCGCCGTCTCGCCCAGGTTGGTGCGGGCGACCTCGTAGTCGCCGCCGCCGGACGGGTACGCCCGGATCAGCTGGCGGTAGCTCAGCACCACCACGACGAGGAGGACGACCACGCACGCGGCCACCCAGGGGGCGAAGGTGAGGAAGGAGAGTCCGCCGAGCAGCAGGATCATCAGCAGCTCCTGCGGCGCGTAGGCCACGGAGGAGAGCGGGTCGCTGGCGAAGATGGGGAGCGCGAGCCGCTTCTGCAGCAGCTGTCCCTCGAGCTTGTCGCTGGGGAGCGGCTCGCCGATGAAGAAGTGCTTGGCGGTGCGCAGCTCGGTCGCGTCGGCCGATGATCCGTCCTCGGCGGACGGGGGGCCCTCGTGTGTCACGAGCGATGACACTACTCCGTGCGAGGGGGCAGTCAAGACGGCCGGGAGCGGGCCGAGCGGAGGCTGATCCCGCGCTGTGACCGGGAGTTTCCCGGTGCGGCGGGGAGCGACGGCCGGCGTCCTCGCGGCCGGCGCCCCGAGCGGGGGGTCAGCGGCCGTCGCGGGTCGCGGCTCCGATCAGGCCGGTGAGGCTGTCGCGGAGCGCGGTGAGCTCCTCGAGGGGGACGTCGAGCCGCTCCACGATCTGCGGAGGAACCTGCAGGGCCTGCTCGCGGAGGGCCGCTCCGGAGGGGGTCAGCGCGACGTCGAGGCGGCGCTCGTCGTCGCTGCTCCGGGCGCGCGTGACGTGGCCGCTCGCCTCCAGGCGCTTCACGAGCGGGCTGAGCGTGGCCGGCTCGAGGCGGAGCGCGGAGCCGAGGTCGGCGAGCGAGCGGGGGCTCCGCTCCCAGAGCGCGAGCATCACGAGGTACTGCGGGTGCGTGAGTCCGAGCGGTTCGAGCACGGGGCGGTACAGCCCGATGACGGTGCGCGCCGCGACGGCGAGGGAGAAGCAGACCTGGTTCTGGAGGGCGAGCGGGTCGGTTTCCACGGCGTCATCCTCTCATCGTGCCCTGATGGTTAGTACACTAAGGATATGACGCGGAAGAAGACCGGCTCCCTCTACCAGCGCTTCAACGCGCGGCTGTTCCCCTGGATCGGCCCGCCGCCGCTCGGCCCGTACGACCAGCCCGAGCAGGAGGCGCCCGCGGGGCAGGCGTGCCCGCTCTGCGGTCGGCCGATGTCCGAGCACGTCATCGACCGCTCCGGTCCGCGCACCCAGCTGTACTGCCCGAGCGACCCCTCCTGAGTCGCACGCCCCCGTTCGGGGGTCGGGGGCTTCGGGCGGCGGGGGCGGATGATGAGCGCATGTCCCGTCTGAGCCCCACCGCCGCCCGCGTCGTCCAGTACAGCCGATTCGGCGACGCGGACGTCCTCGAGATCGCCGAGGTCGAGCGGCCGAAGCCCGGGGTGGGCGAGGTGCTGGTCGAGGTGCTCTCCGCCGGGGTGAACCACATGGAGGCGTTCATCCGGCAGGGCCAGTTCGACTCCGACCACTCCGCGGCCTTCCCGATGCGCCAGGGGACCGACTTCTCGGGCGTCGTCGTCGCCCTCGGCGAGGGCGTCACCGACATCAAGCTCCGCAGCGACGTGGTCGGCCACGCGCTCGTCGGCTCGCACGCGACCCACGTCGTGGTGCCGCGCCGCAACCTCGTCGCCAAGCCCGCCTCCGTGAGCTGGGAGGTCGGCGGCGCGCTGTTCCTCGCCGGAGTGACTGCGTGGCGCGCGCTGGAGGCCACGCATGTGGGACCCGACGACACCGTCCTCGTCTCCGCGGCGGCCGGAGGAGTCGGCAGTCTCGAGATCCAGCTGGCGAAGCTCCGCGGCGCGACGGTGATCGGCACCTGCGGCGAGCGCAACTTCGACTACCTCCGCCAGATCGGCGTGAAGCCGGTGGTCTACGGCGACGGGATCGCCGACCGCATCCGGGCCGCGGCGCCCGGCGGGGTCACGGTGTTCCTCGACAACTTCGGCGGGGAGAACGACGCCCTCGCCGACGAGCTCGGCATCGCGGCGGGCCGCTTCCACTCCAGCGACGACCGCAAGGAGATCGAGCTGCGCGCCGTCTGGCCCGACGCCGAGACCGCCCAGCGCGACACCGAGATCCTCGGCGAGCTGGTCGGCCTCGTCGGCGAGCAGAAGCTGCGGGTGCTCGTCTCGGGCTTCTACCCCTTCGACCAGGTGCAGGACGCCTTCGACGACCTCGAGAAGCGGCACTCGCGCGGCAAGATCGTCCTCGGCATGAACCCGGTGGACCCGGCGAAGGTCACCAAGGCGCGCGACATCCACGAGGCCGGCCGCTAGCTGCACCCTCCCGGCGGCTGTCCGGGCTGCTCTCCGGGCGGCCACAATGGGGCCGTGGCGCGCGGACGCCCGGGAGGAGTGACGCGATGGAGGAGCCCGTCGTCGCGATCGTCTGGATCGTCTCGTTCGTGGTGGTGACCGTCCTGGTCACCGGGCTGTCGGGGCGGGTGAACTGGTCCGCTCCCGTGGCGCTCGTCGCCGTCGGAGCCCTCGCTTCCTTCGTGCCCGGGATCCCGGAGGTGGTGGTCGAGCCGGACGTGGTGCTGTTCGGGATCCTGCCGCCGCTGCTCTACGCGGCCGCGATCCGCACCTCCGTCCTCGACGTCCGCGCTCGTGGCGACAGCATCCTCCTGCTGTCGGTCGGGCTCGTCGTCTTCACGGTCGCGGTGGTCGGCGCGGTGGCCTGGATGGTCGTCCCGGCGATCACGGTCGCCGCGGCCCTCGCGTTCGGCGCGATCGTGGCGCCCACGGACGCGGTGGCGGTCACGGCGATCGCGGGGCGGCTCCGCCTGCCGCGGCGCATGCTCACGGTGCTCGAGGGCGAGAGCCTCCTCAACGACGCGACCGCGCTGGTGGCGCTGAACGCCTCCCTCCTGGCGATCGTCAGCACGGTCACTCCCGGGCGCATCGCGCTCGACTTCGTGCTGGCCGTGGCGGTGGGCGGCGGGGTCGGGATCGGCATCGCCGTGCTGCTCGGGTTCGTGCGCAAGCAGGTGCAGTCGTCCGTCCTGGACACGAGCCTCTCGCTGGTGACGCCCTACGTCGCGTTCATCCCGGCGCAGCTGCTGCACGGCTCCGGGGTGCTGGCGGTCGTGGTCGCGGGGCTCTACCTGGGCTACCGGGCGCCGGTCATCCAGTCGGCGCAGGCGCGGATCGCGGAGTCGCTCAACTGGCGGACGATCCAGTTCCTGCTCGAGAACGCGGTGTTCCTCTTCATCGGGCTGAGCCTCTCGTCGGTGGTGGAGGCGACGGCCGACTCGGGCATCGGGGTCTGGCAGACGGTCGGCATCGGCGCGGCTGTGCTCGCGGCGCTGGTCGGGAGCCGCGTGGCCTGGATGTGCATGACGACGCTGCTGTTCCGGCACGGTCCGCGCCGGCTGCAGCAGCGCGGGTGGACCTGGCCGACCGCGATCGGGGTGTCGTTCGCGGGCATCCGCGGCGTGGTCACCCTCGCCGCCGCGTTCCTCCTGCCCGCGGAGACGCCGCAGCGCGCGTTCCTGCAGTTCCTCGCCTTCATCGTGGTGGCGGGGACGCTCGTCGAGGGGCTCGCGCTCCCGCGGCTCGTCCGCGCCCTGAAGCTCCCGGCCCCGAACGAGATGCAGGAGCACGTCGAGAAGCAGATGCTGCTCGCCGAGGCGCAGGCCGCCGGCCTCGCCCGGCTCGACGCGGAGCCGCAGGACGGAGTGGAGGACCGCGTGCTCGACCGGCTGCGGCGGAACGCGACGTTCCTCGCCGACGCCCTGGAGAACCCGCCGGAGGGCGAGGGCGTGGAGCCGCTCCCGCAGGCCTACAACCGGCTCCGGCGCGTGATGATCGCGGCCGAGCGGGAGGCGGTGCTCCGCGCGCGCTCCGAGGGGCGGTACCAGGAGCCGGCGGTGGTGAGCGCTCTGGCGTTCCTCGACGTGGAGGAGGAGGCGCTGGTGGTCGGGCGGCAGTAGCGCAGGAAGGGCGGGGACCCCGGGCGGGATCCCCGCCCTCCCGGCGGTGAGGTGTCCGGGCTCAGTCCAGGGTGGAGCGGACCGAGGCGCGGGCCTCGTCGAGCGCGGCGCGCAGGGCGTCGACGCTCGCGGTCGTCACGGATCCCGAGGAGGCGGCGGTGCGCAGCTCCGCGCGCAGCTCGTCGCGGAACTCGGTGAGCAGCACCTCGGCGTCGCGCAGGGCGATCCGCGAGGCGGTGCGCGCGTCGGGCGAGGCCGGTGCGGCCTGCTCCGGCGCGGGCTGCTCGGAGGGGGTGCCGGACGTGTCCTGCGGGCGCGGCTCCTCGGCGGAGTGCTCCGGTCGGCGTCCGGGCTCCCGCGAGTCGCGCGCGGCGCTGGCCAGGTCGGCGCGGAGGCTCTTCATCGCCTCCGCGACGCCGAGGCGGACCTCGTCGGCGAGCCGGCGGACGGAGTCGGTGAGCTCCTCCTCGATGTCGCCCAGGTCGGTCGCGCGGTTCGCGAGCTCGGCGCGGCCGGCGTCGGTGATGGAGTAGACGGTCTTGCGGCCGTCGGCCTCCTTCGTGACGAGTCCCTCCTCCTCGAGCTTCGCGAGGCGCGGGTAGACCGTGCCGGCGCTGGGCGCGTAGGTGCCGCCGAAGCGCTCGCTGAGCGCCTGGATCAGCTCGTAGCCGTGACGCGGCGACTCGGCGAGGAGGTTGAGCAGGTAGAGGCGCAGGCGGCCGTGCGCGAAGACGGGGCTCACAGCGAGCTCCCGTCCATCGGGCGGCGGCCGTCGGCGGGGCCGGCGCCGGGGGAGCCCCAGCCCTCGCCCACCGAGGCGGAGGACGCGGCGACGGACCGGCGGACGACGACCACGTCTCCCGAGACGGAGTTGGCGGCGACGTCGACCCACTTCGAGTCGAGCGAGCCCGTGGTCGAGGTGAAGCCCCGGCCGAAGGTGCCCTTGACGACGGAGCCGTCGAGCTGGAGCGTGCCCGAGACGGTGTTGATGCGGTAGCGGGCGCCGAGGCCCTCGTCGACGCGGATCGTGAGGTCGCCGCTGACGGTGTTGGCCTGGATCCGGTCGGGGGTGCCCTCGGCGTCGACGAACACGCTGCCCGAGACGCCGTCGACGGTGAAGCGGGTGAGCTCGCCGGTCGCGGTGACGTCGCCGGAGACGGTGCGCGCGGTGACGCGGCCGGTGTGGCTGCGGACCGAGAGCTCGCCGTGGACGGTGTTCACCTCGATGTCGCCGTGCAGGCCGTCGACGACGATGTCGCCGCCGACCGTCGAGACGCGGGCGTCGCTGTGGAGACCCGAGACCAGGCCGTCGGCCGAGACGGTGTCGAACTTGAGGTCGACGCCGCGGGGGACGAGGAGGCTGATGTCGGCGCGGTCGCCGCGGCGGCCGAGGCCCTTCACGACGTCGACGATGGTGTCCCAGCGGAGCTGGACGTGGTCGATCTCGAGGCGGTCGCCGTCCATCGAGACCTTGAGCGGGCGGCCGTCGACGCTGTGGACCTCCACGCGAGCGGTCGGCTCGTCGTGGGCGATGACGTCGATCTGGCCGCCGACGAGAGCGACCTTGACCGAGCGGACGACGTCGAGGTCGATGACCTTCGTCTCGCCGGCCTGTACGAGCCATTTCTCGAGGGACATGAGCTCCTCCTCCTGCACCGGAGTGCCTTTCTGAAACGCGATACATCGCGAGTGGACGAGAGTCACGATATATCTCGATCGTCACGGTCGGCAACGGGGCTCGGCCGGTTCCCAGCGTCGAGCGGCCGGGACCGGGGCGGGGCCGAGGCGGGATGAGGCCGGGGGCCGGAGCCGAGGCCGCCGTCGAGGGGGTGAGGCCGCGGCGGGCGCCGTGGTAGACCGGGCGCATGGACCCGATCGCGGCACTCGAGGAGATCGCAGCACTGCTCGAGCGGGAGCGGGCCTCCCGCTACCGGGCGAAGGCGTTCCGCCGCGCGGCCGCGGTGCTGGAGGGGATGGCGTCCGCCGAGCGGGACGACCTCGCCCTCGTGCGGCGGGCCTCCGGGATCGGCGACACGACCTTCACGGTGATCGAGCAGGCGCGGTCGGGCCGGGTGCCCGACTACCTCGCGGAGCTGCGCGGCTCGGCTCCTCCGCCCGCGAGCGCGCTGCGGGGACGGCTGCGCGGCGACCTCCACAGCCACAGCGAGTGGTCCGACGGGGCGACGCCCGTCCTCGCGATGGCGGACGCGGCCCGCGCGCTCGGCCACGAGTACCTGGCGCTCACCGATCACTCGCCGCGGCTCCGGGTCGCCCACGGTCTCAGCGCGGAGCGGCTGGAGGAGCAGCTGGCCCATCTCGCGGGCCTCGACACCGGGACCCTGCGGCTGCTCAGCGGGATCGAGGTCGACGTCCTCGAGGACGGCGCGCTCGACCAGACGGACGAGCTGCTGGACCGCCTCGACGTGGTCGTCGCGAGCGCCCACTCGAAGCTGCGGCTGCCCTCCCACGAGATGACCGCCCGGCTGGTCGCGGCGGCCTCGGATCCGCGGACCGACGTCCTCGGCCACGTCACGGGGCGGCTGGTGTCGGGCGAGCGCGGCACCCGCCCGCCGTCGACCTTCGACGCCCGGGCCGTGTTCCGCGCGTGCGCCGACCACTCCACCGCGGTCGAGATCAACGCCCGCCCCGAGCGCGAGGACCCGCCGGACGAGCTGATCGCGCTCGCGCTCGAGGAGGGCTGCCTGTTCTCGATCGACAGCGACGCGCATGCTCCGGGTCAGCTGGGCCTGATCGACTACGGAGCCGAGCGGGCGGAGCGGCTCGGCGTCCCGGAGGAGCGGATCGTGACCACCTGGCCGGTCGAGCGGCTCCTAGAGTGGACCCGCGGCTGAGGATCCTCGCGCGTTGCGCAAACGAACTGCGGCCATCACCCCCTTGACAGGAGGCCGTACCGCGGGAGGAGATCCGACGCAAGTGGCGAAATCCCAGCCGCCCACGCGGCATGCTCGGTACCGGCCCGCTCCTCCTGGGCCGCTCCAGCGGTCGGGAGTCGCGCTCCGTCGCACTCTCCACTCCGACAGACCAGGTGAACCATGGCCACGCAGACCGCTCTCGACGCCGTGCGCGCCGCTCCCACTCTGCTCGAGGCCGTCCGGATGGCCGATGAGCTGACGGTCGCCGCGGTGAGCGACGGTGGTGGCCGCGCGGTGCGCCTGCTCACCCGCGCCGCTCTGGACCCCTCGGACCAGCTCACTGCGATCGCGGCCGTGCACTCGCTCGCGCAGGTCTTCGACGAGGAGGCCGACCTCGCGCTGCTGATGCTGCTCGGGGGCGAGCGCCCGTACCTCCGCGAGCACGCCGCCTGGGCCTTCGGCGGGCGCCTGCCCCGCCCCGCTGCGCTCGGACCGCTGCTGCGCCTGGTCCGCGACGGCGGCTTCTCCGGCATGCTCGCGCAGCGCACCGTCCTGCTCTGGGCCTCCTCGACCCCCGACCTCGTCGCCGTCGCGCTCGAGGGCGCGCTGCTCGGCGAGCGCGAAGCGGCGGCCCGGGCACGGCTCGTCGAGACCCTGGGCCTCGTGCCCGGCGCGATCGCCGAGCGCACCCTCCTGCACGTGGCCGCCGATCGCGCGGAGGGGCTGGAGGCGCGGGCCGCCGCGACGGACGCGCTCGGCGAGCGCGGCTCCGACGACGCCGAGCTCCTGCTCACCGGCCTGGCCGAGGAGGCGGCGCCGATCGGGCCCCTCGCCCGGCTCGCCCTCGGCGACCTCGCCCCCGCACCGGCCGTGGAGGCCGGGCCGACGGTCGCGCAGCTCTTCGTCCACGCCGACATCGACGGCACCCTGACGCGGGTGGGCGCCGGCGACAACGGCGGCATCGCGACCCTGCTGGTGCGCCTGGGCGACTCGCTCGTCGAGCAGGAGGGCATCGACCGGGTGCTCACGCTCTCGCGCGGGACTCCGGCCGAGGCCGAGCGCGCGCTCGGCGAGCTGCCCGACTCCGGCCACGGCTTCGCTCCGGTCCCGTTCGTGGGGCCGCCCGTGGCCATGCCCCAGGCGTGGAGCCGCCGCATCGCCGCCGAGCGCGGCATCCGCCGGATCCTGCGCGCGGCCGGCCGGGTCGACGTGCTGCACCTGCGGATGGCGGACGTCGGATCCCTCGCGGCGGCCGCGGTCGCCCGGGAGCTCGAGATCCCCGTCGTGTTCACTCTCGCTCCGGACCCGCACGCCCTGATCGCGGGCCTGGACGCCTCCGGCGCCCTCACCCGCGCGGACTTCGGCGAGCGCGACGCCGCCGAGCACTTCTGGTTCCGCGTGCGCCTGGTGCAGCGCCTGGCCGCCGACGCCGCGCACACCGTCCTGTTCCCGCGGGAGGAGCTGGCGGCGACCATCCGCGAGCTGATCGGCGTCGACATCACCGCGCACCCGGAGCGGCACACGATCGTCCCGGAGGGGATCGACGTCGGCCTGGTCGAGCGCGGCGAGTCGGCCGCACGGGCCTCCGCCGCCGGTGAGCCGGTCGCGCTGGACGAGGGCGGCGACCTGGCCTCGCTCGACCTCCTGCTGGAGGAGCTGCCCGAGCACCGCCGCGGCCTCCCGCTGCTGCTCAGCGTGGGCCGCCTGCACCGGGTGAAGGGGATGGCGGCGCTCGCCGAGGCCTGGGCGTCCGACCCCTCGCTCCGGGAGCGCGCCAATCTGCTCCTGGTCGGCGGCGACCTCGCCGACCCGAGCCCCGACGAGCGCGAGCAGCTCGACCGCATCCGCGCCGTCGCGTCCGACGGGCTGCTCCTGGCCGGCCACCGCCCGAACGGGACCGTGGCCCGCTGGCTCGGCGCGATCCGGCACGGCCGACCGGGGCTCTCTGCTCCGGGAGGCGCGTACGTCTGCGCGAGCGTCAAGGAGGAGTTCGGCATCGCCCTCCTCGAGGCGCTCTCCGCGGGACTGGTCGTCGTCGCTCCGGCGACAGGCGGGCCCGCGACCTACGTCGAGGAGGGGGAGACCGGCTTCCTGGTCGACACCGCCGACCCCGCGGCACTCGCCGCCGGCGCCGCCGCCGCACTGGATCTCGCAGGAGGGCCTCTCGGCGAGCACGCCGCGGCCCGCGGGCGCGCGATGGTCGCCGAGCGCTACACGGTGCAGGCCATGGCTCATGCACTCTCGGGCGTCTACGCGCACGCGACCGCGGACCAGGAGCGTCCCCTCCGCTCGCCGCTCGTGCTGGGGGCCTCGTGACCCTGCTGATCATCAGCCCCGACTACGCGTCGCACCTGCTGCCGCTGGCGACCCTCGGCACGGCCTGGCAGGAGGCGGGCGAGCGCGTCGTCGTGGCGACCGGCGACGCGACGCGCTCCATCGTGGACGGCTTCGGATTCGAGCACATCGCACTCCGGCTGGGGCGCGGCTCCAACCCGGGCACGATCCGCGCGGAGGAGCAGGCGCCCGACGAGGGCGCGTCCCTCCGCGGCTTCTTCGACGCCACCCGGCGCGGGATGGTCCCGACCCTCGCCTACCAGGCACGGGAGCGGCTCACCGACCTGCTCTGGGATCCGGCCGGCGTCGCCGCGCGCCTGCGCGTGATCCTCGACGAGGTGCAGCCCGACGCGATCGTGGTCGACCACCTCGCCTTCACCGCGCGCGTGGCGCTGAAGGCACTCCGCGTGCCCTACGGCGACGTCGTGCTCGGCCACCCCAGCGCGCTCACGGTGCCCGGCGAGGTCTACGGCTTCCCTCCGGTCTGGCCGGACGCCTTCGCTCCGGAGCCCGACGACCTCGATGCGCTCCGCGCCCTCTGCGAGCAGGTGCGCGACTCCTTCACCGCGGAGTGGAACGCCGCCCTCACCACCCTCGACCCCGGGGCGGCGCGCAGCGCCGACGCCTTCGCCGAGAGCGGCGACGTCCTGCTGCTCAACTACCCGGGCGAGCTCCACGACTCGGCCCGCACCGCTCAGCTGCCGCCGCACGCGTTCCTCGGCTCCGCCGTCCGCGAGGAGCCCGACGACGCGGAGGTCGAGGAGTGGCTCGCCGCGTCCGAGGATCCGGTCGTCTACGTGAGCTTCGGCAGCTTCCTCTCGGTGCGCGACGACGTGCTCGCCCGGGTCGTCGAGGCCCTGGCCGGCGTCGAGGTCGGGGGCAGGCCCGTCCGGGTGGCTCTCGCCTCCGGCGCAACCGAGCGCTCGGCCCTGGGCGAGATCCCCGAGGGCTGGCTGGTCCGCGGCTTCCTGCCGCAGGTCGCGCTCCTGCGCCGGGCCGCGCTCGCGGTCAGCCACGGCGGCAACAACAGCGTCACGGAGGCGATGACCGCGGGCGTGCCGCTCGTCGTCCTGCCGTTCTCGACCGACCAGTTCGCGGGGGCGGCTGCTCTCGAGGACGCCGGGTTCGCCGCCGTGCTCGACCCCAACGCCGCCTCCGCGGGAGAGCTCGCGGAGGCTGCGCGGCGGATGCTCGCACTCGACGCTCCCGCCCGGGAACGGCTGACGGCGCTCGCCGAGGGCCTCGCCCGCGAGACGGGGCCGCAGCGGGCCGTCTCCGCCCTGAGCGGAGCGACCGTCCAGCGCTAGCCTGGGCCGATGGTCGAGCCCACACCCCGGGACGCGCCCCTGCGCGCCGAGCGGGACGCCGCGCGGGCGGAGCCGATGCTGCGCGCTCTCGGCGCGTTCGGGCGCTTCGAGGGGATCGTCCCTCCGCTGTTCGAGGCGGCCGTGCGGATCCTGCACCCCTCCGACGACCCGCCCCGGCGGTGGCGCGAGGTCGCCGAGCGGGAGGGGACGCTCCTGCATCCGCTCGCGCAGTGGTACTCGCTCACCGGCGAGCATCCCGACGAGTACGCGGAGCCCCGCCTCGGAGTGCTCCCGCTCGACGAGCTCGCGGCCGTCGCCGCCGTGCTCGCGGAGCACACGAGCACCCCTGAGGACTGCCTCGCCGTGTTCTGGGAGGGGTTCGGCGTGCTGAGCGGCGGGTCGCGGATCCTGATCTCCCGCGCGGACGCCTCGGACGAGCTGCCCGAGTGGATGAGCGACACCCGGCCGACCGGCTGGGAGCACCCCGAGACCGCCGCCGCGGCGACGGTCGAGCTGCCGGGGCGGGAGGGGCCTCTGCTCTCGCTCGACGTCAGGGTGCTCGAGGACACCGCGTGGGCGCGCGCGGCGGGCTTCGCCGACGCCTCCGGGCTCGTCGTGCAGACTCCGCTCGCGCTCTGGCCGGAGGACCGGGCCTGGTACCTCGCGAGCGAGGTCGACTTCGACTCGACGCTGATCGGCGGCTCGCGCGCCCTCGTCGACGACCTGCTGCGGCTCTCCGCCGCGGGGCGCATCGAGGCGCTCCTCCTGCCGGATCAGGTGGACCTCACGAGCACCGGTGACCGGCTCAACCCGAGGCGGCGGTGACGGGGTGAGCGACGAGGACGACGAGCGCTGGCTCGTGGTGAAGGGCCGCCGGTGGCGGCGCACCGACCCCTTGTTGCCGGAGGACGTGGTCGCCGGCCTCACCTCGCACCTCGGGCGCGGGCGCTCGGGAGTGCGCTCCGCCAGGCTGCACGACGACGCGGAGGCGGAGGCGCTGGCGCGCAGGAGGGTCGGGCTCGCCAAGCACGGGCTGGGCGAGCGCGGACCGGCATGGTGGGACGAGCCCGAGGCCGATCGGCTCGAGCGCGCCCGCGAGGCGCTGCGGGCGCTCGAGGAGCTCGACGCTCCGGAGGACTGACTCGGCTTCTGCATCCCCCGAGCGTGCTCGTCGGGCGAGGCGGGCGGGGAGTGCCCGAGCGGATCCGGGGAGAGCGCGCGGAACCGCGGCCTGTGGAGGAGGACCGCCCCCGCCGAGGCCGCCCGCCGAGCCCGCCCGCCCCTAGCGGAACCTCACCACGAAGCCGTCCTCCGGCCCGGTCGGGAAGCTCTGCAGGCTCACGCGCAGATCCTGCCCGTCCTCGACGTCGTACGGGTGCCCCGCGGCCAGGAGCTCCAGCGCCGCGGACAGCAGGTCGACGGTCGCCGGCTCGCCCGGGCACCGGTGGTCGCCTCCGTAGTGCCCGCCGCCCTGGGCGATGAAGCCGTTGCGGTCGACCGGCGACCGGAACCGCTCCGGATCGAAGCGGCCCGGCGCCTCCCAGTGCGAGCCGTGGTCCGTCGCGTAGAGGTCGAGCAGCATCCACTGCCCCGCGGGAAGCGTCTCGCCGCGGAAGTCCAGCTCCCGGCGGGCCCTTCCTCCGACCATCGGGAAGAACGGGTAGAAGCGCCGCACCTCGTTCGCGAACGCGACGCGCTCCTCCTGGTCGGCGAGCCGCTCGCGCCACTCCGGATGCCGGTGCAGCGCGAGCGCCGCCAGCACCACGAAGCGCCCCACCGCGACCGTGGGCCGCAGCAGGTTGATCAGCTCCACCGCGGCGACCTCGACGGGGAGGAGGCCGCCGTCCTCCTTCTCGTGCGCGATCCGGTGCAGGGGAGTCGGGGAGGGTCCGGCCGTCCGGATCGCCTCGATCAGGCCGCGCGCCCACCGCTCGGTCGAGCGGCGGCGGAGTCGCGCGGCCCAGTTGGGCGGGCCGAAGCGCCCGGCGTTGTCGATCATCGCCCGGAGCTCGTCCGTGCGCCGCAGCACCTCCTCCTCGTCGGCCTCGATGCCGGCCCAGGACAGGACCGCGCGGCCCAGGATTTCCGCGGCGACGTCCTGGAGGCGGACCCGCTCGCCCGTCAGCCGGGCGGCGGACGCCTGCCACTCCCGCGCGAAGGCCGAGACCAGCCTCGACCGCTGCTCGGGCGTCTCCACCAGATCCAGGAACATGCGCTTCCGCCGCCGGTGCGGCTCGTCCTCGAGGGTCTGCACGCTGCCCTCGTCCTGCAGGAGGTGCAGCACCGAGCCAGGCAGCGCGCTCTCGCGGTCGAAGCGCCCGCCCTCGGAGAAGAAGCGCGCCGCCTCGATGCCGCGCGCCATGATCACGGGCCGTCCGAGGATCCGGGTGCGGAACGCGTCCGCGCCCACGTCGTCGAAGCGCCGCGTCCCGAAGAAGTAGCCGTCGGCGAGGACGGCCGCGCTGCTGTCGACCGCGGGGAGGACGGGGATCGAGGCGGCGATCAGCCGGCCGATCCCTCGGTGTCGTCGCCCTCGGCCTGCGAGGGCTTGTCGACGCCCGCGTCGTCGACGTGGTCGTGGTTCTGCGGGTTCTCCTGCGGCTGCTCGGTCCGGTCGGTCATGGTGCTCCTCTCGCGTCGGCGCGGTGCGCGCCTCGCGGCCACGGTAGGAAGAGCGTGGCGGACCCGGGTACCCCGTTGACTCGCGGGGGAGGGGCGGGCAGACTCCGCCGCCCTCAGCGCCTCCGCAGGAGGACCGGCGCGGTCGCCCAGACCACGGCGAGCAGCAGCAGCACGCCTCCGCCCGCCCAGAGGCCTGCCGGCCCGCCCAGCACGACGTCGAACACGAAGCCCACGACTCCGACGAACAGCAGCGATCCCGCCGCGAGGCACACCGTGACCACCCGGTTGCCGAACCGCACCAGCTCGGCCTTCCTCCGCCGCTGGAACAGCAGCCGGTGGGCGATGACGGGCGCCAGCGCCAGGATCGTGACGCACGCGGCGAGCAGGACGAGCACGAGGTAGAGCGCCACGTCGGGCGGCGCGAGGTCGGCGAAGCGCTGCTGGAAGCACAGCGTCAGCAGGAAGCCGCCCAGGATCTGCGTGCCGGTCTGCACGACCCGCAGCTCCTGCAGGATCTCGTTCCAGTTGCGGTCGGATCGCTCCTCCACCGTCTCGTCGCGACCGGAGTCGGGGGCGGAGGGGTCGACGGGTCGCTCGCTCATGGGACGAGGGTAGAGCTCAGGCGAGCAGGGACTCCGCCAGCGAGATCGCCCCGCGCACCCCGGACTCGTCGCCGAGCGCCGGGCGCACGATGCGGATCCGCCCGCCGCCCGTCCCCGTCGCTCCGGGCGCGCCCATCAGCCGCTCGACCTCGGCCTCGACCGCGGGGACGAGCCCCGGCGTCTTCGACACGCCTCCGCCGACGACCGCGAGCCGCACGCCCGCGACGTAGGCGAGCGTCGTGACGAGCTGCGCGAGGTAGTAGGAGCTGAAGCGGAGGTTGGCGGCCGCCTCCTCGGGGCCGAGGCGGGAGCCGTCGACGCCCCAGCGCGCCGAGATCGCGGGACCGGCGACCAGGCCCTCGAGGCAGTCGCCGTGGAACGGGCAGGTGCCGGCGAAGCCGTCCTCGGGGTGGCGGCGGGGCAGAAGGTGCGCGACCTCGGGCCAGCCGCTGCCGGCGAGGAGCCGTCCGCCCGCGATCACGCCGCCGCCGACTCCGGTGCCGACGGTCAGGTAGACGAAGTCGTCGACTCCAGTTCCGGCGCCCCAGCGGGCCTCGCCCAGGGCGGCTCCGTTGACGTCGGTGACCAGCGCGAGCCGCGCGCCCGGTGCGGCCGCGCCGATCGGGCCGAGGACGTCGGTGCCTTCCCAGCCGAGCTTCGGCGTGGAGGTGAGGTGTCCGTAGGTCGGCGAGCCGGGGTCGATGTCGAGCGGGCCGAAGGAGGCGACGCCGACCGCGGCGACGGTGCCGTCGACTCCGTGGCCGCTGACGAAGCCGGCCAGATCGGCGAGAGTCTCGGCGGGCCCGCGGGTCGGCAGGATCGTCGTCGCGAGGATCCGCTCGGGATCAGCGGCGTCGGCGACCGCCGCGACGACCTTCGTGCCCCCGGTCTCGATGCCGACGAGGAGGGGACGGTCGGCGGTGGCGCTCATGGATCTCCAGGGCTGGTGCGGTGCGTCTCGGGTCTCAGCAGGCGGACAGCGAGCGCACCTGCGCCGACAGGGTCAGGGGGCTGCCGAGGAGCAGCACCTGATCGAGGTCGTGGCCCTGCATCTTCACACGGGTGCTGCGCGGCAGGCAGGTCGGCTCGCTGAGGTAGAGCGGGGCGCCCTGCTTCGCGGCGACCGGGCCCACGGCCAGCGCGTCGGCGAAGCCGGTGGCGGTCGCGAGATAGACGGTGTCGCCCAGCTCGGACGGCGGGAAGACGTCGTTGAGGCGTCGGCTGGTGTCGTGGCGGTCCGTCCCGGCGATGCGCGACACGGTGTCGGCGATCTTCGCGGCGCGCAGGTCTGCCTCGACGGCGGTCGAGATCGACGGCGCACCGCCGAGCAGCTGCACGGAGGAGGGGTCGAGTCCGGCGAGGGTGTCGCGGGTCGGCTGGTCGAGGCGCGAGCGGGCGCCGTCGACGAGGAGGACGGGCTCGGCGCGGCGGCCGGCGATCGGCGCGACCGAGAGGGCGTCCGGGAAGTTGGTGCCGGTCGCGACGAAGACGTTCTCGTAGCTGCCGTCCGGGAAGGCGTCCTCGACGATCCGGCGCGAGGTGTCGTAGCGGTCGACGCCCTCGATGCGCTCGGTCGGGATCCCGAGGGCCTTCACCTGCTGGAGCACCGAGTCGCTCACGGAGAGGGCGCTGCCGACCACGACGATCCGCTGCGGGGCGAGGCGGCGCAGCTCGTCCGCCACCACGGCGGGCAGGACGCTCGGGTCGGTGAGCAGGAGCGCGCCGCCCTGCTTCGCGGCGGCGGGGCCGGCGCTCAGCGCGTCCGGCCAGTTCGCTCCGCTTGCGAGGTAGACGACGGGGGCGCCGTCGGCGAATCCGGAGGCGGTCACCGCGACGGCGGTCGCGTACCGGTCGGTCCCGGCGAGGCGGGCGACGTCGGAGGAGTAGGCGGACGGGAAGAAGTCGATGCCGCTGCGGCCGCCCGGCGGCACGGAGACGACCGCGCGCTCGTCGAGGCGGGCCAGGCGCGAGAAGTACTGGTCGTCGTAGGCGGGGTACCCCGGCTCCACGAGGCGCAGGAGGTAGTCGCCGGCGGGCAGGGCGAGGTCGCTCGTGTCCCACGCGCGGGCGGCGCCGGGGGCTCCGGTGACGGGGACGGTGTCGAGGAGCGAGTACGTCCCTCCGTCGACCCACCAGGCCTGCACGTCGAAGGAGGGGGAGGAGACGCCCGGGACCGCGTCGGCGGTGATCGATCCGGACAGCTCAGCGGTGCGCAGGAGGGAGATGGCGACGGACTCGTCGGTCCCCCGGGTCGTCCTCGCGGCCTCGGCGACCGGGGTGTCGCCGAACCAGGTCGGGTACCAGTCGTCGCTGCCGATCAGGTTCGCGCGGACGGTGAGGGGCTCGCCGCCGGGAACGGGGAGGGAGAAGTCGGCGCCCGTGTTCACCTCGGCGACCACGTCCCCCTCGGCGTTCTGGACCTGGACGTAGAAGGACGGGTTCTCGGGGGCGGGGTGCTCCTCATCGGCGTCGCGGAGCGCGATGGTGCCGGACAGGACGACCTCGGCGGCCGCCTCCTGCGCGGCGCTCGCGCCCGGGAGATCGGGGGCGGCGACGGCCGGACCGGCGGCGAGGCCGGCCAGCAGGAGAGCGGAGACGCCGATCGCGGCGAGGGGGCGTGCGGGCACGGCGGGCCTTTCGGCAGGATCCGCGGGAGGCCGCGGCGGACACGGTGTCTGAATGCTAGCCGCCGCCCGCCTCCGGGCGAGGGCGGGTGTCGGCGGGATGGGCCCCCGTCCGGGGGATGATGGTGGTGGATTCCCGGGGCCGCCGGAGGAGTCCGCGCAAGCAGACTCCCCCGGCGACCCGGGTCGGATCCCCTACTTGACGACCGCTGCGGTGGCGGCGGAGGTGCGCGTCGCCGTCGTGTAGTCGGCCTTCTTGCCGGTGACGGTCACCGTGATCTTCTTCCCCACCGTGGCGCTGGTCGGCTTGTAGGTGGCGGAGGTCGCCCCGGAGATCGCGGTGCCGTTCGCCTTCCACTGGTAGGCGAGGGCGACGGGCGAGGGTCCCCACGTGCCCGGCTTGGCGGTCAGGGTGGAGCCGACCTTCGCGGTGCCGGTGATCGTCGGGGTCGCGGCGGAGAGGGTGCCCGCCACCACGGCGCTCGTCTTCGCGGAGGTCTTCGTCACGGCGGTGAATCCGGACTTCGACCCCGTGACCGTCACGGTGATCGTCTTCCCGAGAGTGGCGCCGGTCGGCGTGTACGTCGCGGACGTCGCCCCGCTCAGAGCGGTGCCGTTCGCCTTCCACTGGTAGGCGAGGGCGACGGGGGAGGGACCCCAGGTGCCGGGCTTCACGGTGAGGGTCGAGCCGACCTTCGCCGTGCCGCTGATGGTCGGCGTCGCAGCGGTGATCGCGCCGCCGGTCACGGCAGCGGTCCCGGAGGAGACGCGTGTCGTCGAGACGTAGCCCGACTTCGAGCCCGTGACGGCGACGGTGATCACCCTGCCCGCGTCGCCCGCGACCGGACGGTACGTGGTGCCGGTCGCCCCGCTGATCGCGGTGCCGTTCGCGAGCCACTGGTACGCGAGGGCCACGGGGGAGGGGCCCCAGGTGCCGGCGCTCGCCGTGAGCGTCGAGCCGACCGCGGCGGTGCCGGTGACGGTCGGAGTCGCGGCGGTGAGGGCGGTGCCGCCGATGCGCACGACGGTCGATGCCGCCCCGCTGTCGCCTCCGGCGTTGATCGCGCTGACGCTCATCGTGTAGGTGGCGCCCGCCGCCAGGTGCGTGAACGTGAAGGAGCGGGCGGTAGCGGCGACCGTCGTCGACCACGGACCGGCGCCCGCGTTGTCGACGCCGTTGCGCGAGACGCGGTAGCCGGTGATCGCCGGGTTGCCGGCCGACTCCGGAGGCGCCCAGGAGATCGTCGCGGATCGCACGCTGTCGTTCGTGGTGCCGGCGACGCGCGTGGGGACGGACGGGGCGACGTAGGCGTCGGCGGTGCGGGTGACCGTTGCCGCTTCGCTGGTGCCGACCGCGTTGATCGCCTGAACGGTGAAGGTGTAGGAGGTGTTCGGGCGGAGGTTCGTGAACGTCTGCGAGCGGCGGTCGGCGGCGACGACGGTCGACCAGGGGCCGCTGCCGGACGCGTCGGTGCCGTTGCGGCCGACCCTGTAGCCCGTGATGTCGGTGCCGCCGTCGGCGTAGGGCGCCTCCCATGAAACGGTCATCGACGTGCCGCTGGGCTCCGCGTACGCGAAGTTCGGAGCGCTCGGAGCCGTTGTACCGGTGCCGAAGGAGACGCAGTTCTTCGGAGAGTCGAGGTAATCGGCGAATTCAGCGTCGCGCGACTTCTCGAACCAGGACGCGGCCCAGATGCAGTACTCGTAGCGGTGGCCGGCGGCCACGTCGAGATTCTGCGACGTCGTCGTGAGGGCGTATTCGGCTTCGTATCCGCGCGGGTCATCCCAGTCGTCGTCGTAGTCGGCGAAGTCCTCGAGTGTCGCGTGGTACTCGTCGAATGAGCACGGCTGCCCATTGATCGACGGCCTCTTCCATCGGGCGGAAGCCAGCGACGTGGATTCGTCGTAGGCGACCGAGAGCTCGGCCGGTGCAGGAACATTCCAATAGTGGAGGATGCTCGTCGTGGTACCAGCGCTCTGAGTCGGCGAAGCGACAAGCGGTACACCATCGGATCCACCGTCGAACGGTGCGGAAAGGTCGGTGACGCTTGCGATCTCGACGTAGTAGTGATCGACGTTTCTTGGTAGGTCGAACACAATCGATGACCTGTTGCCCACCTCCTTGAGTTCTGTTGTTGTCGTCTCGGTGTCGCCGAACCAGGATTGGTGGATCGAGTAGACGTGGATTCTGTATCCAGCCACTGGACTACGCGAGGGGGTCCAGGAGACGGTGACCGCATCAGTGCAGTCGTTGTCGGTCACGGTCACGTTCGTCGGCGCAGCCGGCGAGCCCGCGGCCTGGGCCGGGGTCGCGACGAAGAGGGAGAGGAGCAGGGCGAGGAAAAGGGAGACGCTGAGGGTCTTCGTTCGCATGGAGGAGGGCATCCGGATTCGTCGGAGCGAGAAGGCCGACGACTGTCGGGCCGGAGGGATCGTCCCATGCCGCTTATCGCTGCACTAAGTCCCCCATTCAGGGCAGAATTCGGCGGATTCCACAGATGTCATCAGCGCGATGACAAGAGAGAGGGATAAGGCCTTCTCACCGAGAGGCGCAACGTCGTTGCTCCGAAAGCCCCTGCCTCAGGGCGAGGAAGAGTAGTCGCGGCCGCAATACAGCGCCCCGCGCGAGAGCCGCGGCGGTTTTCCGCGCCGCCCCCACCGTTCACGCGCGTTCCGTGCGCCCCACGGCGAGAACCGCACGATCGGCGCGTGCAAGACTGGGCGCGAGCGTGCTCCATCCCGCTGCGTCCTGCGCGGGGCACGGAGCCACTGGACCCGGTCCGCTCATCCGCATCCTTTCGCAGGAGGACTCGAATGACCGATACCGCCGTGCTCGCCGAGGCACCCGCCCGAACCCCCGTCGCGAAGACGATCCTGATGTGCCGTCCCGAGCACTTCACCGTCGTCTACCGCATCAATCCGTGGATGGACCCGCAGGTCCCCACCGACACCTCCCTCGCCGTCCGGCAGTGGCAGACCCTCTACGACACCTACGCCGATCTGGGCTTCACCATCGAGCTGATCGAGCCCGAGGCCGGACTGCCGGACATGGTCTACGCGGCCAACGGCGGATTCGTGATCGACGGCATCGCCTACGGCGCCTCCTTCACCTACCCCGAGCGCCAGCCCGAGGGCCCGGCGTACATGGACTGGTTCCGCTCGGCCGGCTTCGACGTCCGCGTCCCCGAGGAGGTCAACGAGGGCGAGGGCGACTTCCTCCTCGTCGGCGAGCGGATCCTCGCCGGCACGGGCTTCCGCTCCGCCTCCGACTCGCACGCCGAGGTCGCCCGCGTCTTCGGCCGCGAGGTCGTCACGCTCGAGCTCGTGAACCCGTCGTTCTACCACCTCGACACCGCGATCGCCGTGCTCGACGACACGAACATCGCCTACCTTCCGAGCGCGTTCAGCGAGGAGGGCAACCGCACCCTCCGCGAGCTCTACCCCGACGCGATCCTCGTGTCGGAGGAGGACGCGTCCGTGCTCGGGCTGAACTCCTTCTCCGACGGCCTCAACGTCGTCATCGCGTCCCGTGCGACGGGCTTCGAGCGCCAGCTGCGCGAGCGCGGCTACAACCCGATCGGCGTCGACCTGTCCGAGCTGCTGCTCGGCGGCGGCGGCGTGAAGTGCTGCACGCTCGAGCTGCGCCGCTGACCCACTCCCCGTGGTCGGCGACCAGCAGCGCCGACCCACCCTCCACTGTCCAGGATCCGTCGCACTCGACGCCGAGTGCGACGACTCCTGGAGAGTCGATCGTCCCCTCAGGAGGAACGACATGAGCATCACCGACACCGACACCGCCCGCTCCGCCGCCCTCATCGCCGCGGAGGAGGAGCACGCCGCCCACAACTACCACCCGCTGCCCGTCGTCGCGGCCACCGGCGACGGCGCCTGGATCACCGACGTCGAGGGCGTCCGCTACCTCGACTGCCTCGCCGCCTACTCCGCCGTGAACTTCGGCCACTCGCACCCGGTGCTGCTGGAGGCGGCCCGCGAGCAGCTCGGCCGCGTCACCCTGACCAGCCGCGCGTTCCACAACGACCGCCTCGGCCCGTTCGTCACGGTGCTCGCCGCGCTCGCCGGCAAGGACATGGTCCTGCCGATGAACACGGGCGCGGAGGCGGTCGAGTCGGGCATCAAGGTCGCCCGCGCCTGGGGCTACCGGGTCAAGGGCGTCGCTCCGGGCCGGGCGAACATCATCGTCGCGGCGGGCAACTTCCACGGTCGCACGACCACGATCATCTCGTTCAGCGACGACGCGGAGGCGCGCGACGGCTTCGCTCCGTTCACGCCCGGATTCCGCACGGTCCCGTTCGGCGACGCGGAAGCCCTCGAGGCCGCGATCGACGACGACACCGTGGCGGTGCTGATCGAGCCGATCCAGGGCGAGGCGGGCATCGTCGTGCCGCCGGCCGACTACCTCCCGGCCGTCCGCGAGATCACCGCGCGCCGCAACGTCCTCTTCATCGCGGATGAGATCCAGTCCGGCCTCGGCCGCACCGGCGCCACCTTCGCCTGCGACCTGGTCGGAGTCGTCCCCGACGTCTACCTGCTCGGCAAGGCGCTCGGCGGCGGCATCGTCCCCGTCTCGGCCGTGGTCGCGGACGCCGACGTGCTCGGTGTCCTGCAGCCGGGCCAGCACGGCTCCACCTTCGGCGGCAACCCGCTCGCCGCGGCCGTCGGCCTCGCGGTCGTCGAGATGCTCGCGACCGGCGAGTACCAGGCCCTCGCCCGCGAGCGCGGCGCCCAGCTGCACGCCCGCCTCGAGGCGCTCATCGGCCGCGGAGTGGTCGCCGTCCGCGGCGCCGGACTCTGGGCCGGCATCGACATCGACCCGGGGCTCGCCTCGGGCCGCGCCGTCTGCGAGGCCCTGATGGCCCGCGGAGTGCTGGCCAAGGACACCCACGGCTCGACGATCCGCCTGGCGCCGCCGCTCGTGGTCACCGCTGCCGAGATCGACTTCGCCGTCGACGAGCTGGAGGCCGTGCTCGAGTCGCTGCGCTGAGGCGCACCGTCCTCCCTCCGCGAGGTGCCGCTCCGGTCCGCGACACGCCGTGTCCGGCGTGCCCGAACGGCATCCCGCGGGAGGGGGAGGGACGTGTTGAGACGGGACGTCTCGATGTCGCGGCAGGCCGTCGCCGCTCTGCGATACTCGCGCGATGAGCACACCTCTCCCGCCGGAGAACACCCCGCCCTCGTCCCCCGACCAACCCGTCGCAGGCCCCGCCTACGGC